>NZ_BOLU01000027.1:0-35704 GCF_016861825.1 Lacticaseibacillus sp. 866-1
CAACCGTATTTTCCTTGAGCGTGTCTGGTTTAACCCCAAAGCCCACAACCTGGCGGCTTAAAAAAAGAGTACCTAGACCAATTAAGGTCTAGATACTCTCATAAATTATGTTCAACTTCACTTGACGAAGAGCCGTTTTAATTTGCCCAGCCGGCTTACTTGCCGGCATCCGGGTCATGATCGTGCGCCTGCTCGCCGAAGTAATCCGGCGGCATCGGGCCGCGGTCGATTGGGCGATTCGGCTGGCGAAAGGCAAACAGCCCGGCCAATGCCGCCACCAGCAGCACGGTCGCGCCGATCACCTGCCACATCAGCAGCAGCCTAATCAGGTACACGTACAGCAGCGCCACGATGGCCAGACCGAACAGGAAGTCGATGAAGAACCGGGTCACGCGCGTGTGGGCGGCAGAATCAAAGTAGGCCAACAGCCCCAGGAGAATCACCGTGCCGAAGCCGAAGCTGAGCGCGGCGGTCATCGCGATCGGCGTCTGCGGCTGCGTCACGTACCACGCAAACCAGCTGAACAAGCAGCCAAACACAAATAAGAGCAGGTTGATCCAAAGCTGGGTCCGCGACCCCTTTTTATTGCTGCGCATACGCGGCCTTCTTTCAGTAAGTTCATCAAGCAAGTCAAAAACAGCTACAATTAATATAGCACATTCGAAGGGAGTCGTATTCTATGTTCGAAAACCTTGGCTTTGCCGCCTATGACGGCCTGGCCCTTGATGATCCCACCAGCCTGGTGCCGATCGACCTGAAGCGGCCCAGTGCCGGGGCAAATGATGTGGTCGTCCAGGTTCGAGCCATCGCCCTCAACCCGGTCGATGAAAAGCAGCGCGCAGCCCTGGCCAAGCAGACGCAGCCGCGCATCCTCGGCTACGACGCGTGCGGCACGATCGCCGCAGTCGGCAGCCGCGTCACCCGGTTTAAGCCAGGCGAGCGCGTCATGTACGCCGGCACCACCAAGCGCCCCGGCAGCTTCCAGCAGTTCCAGGCCGTATCCGCCGACCTGATTGCCGCGGCGCCAGCCAATTTGACGGCCGGCGAGGCGGCCGCGCTGCCGCTGGTCGGCTTGACCGCCTGGGAGCTGCTGTTTGAAAAAATGCACTTCACCCCGGCCGCAGACGCCAACCGCGGCAAGACCCTGCTGATCATCAACGGCGCAGGCGGTGTGGGCTCGATGCTCAGCCAGCTGGCGCACTGGACCGGCATGACCGTGCTCGCCACTGCCAGTCCGCGGCATTTTGACTGGCTGACGCAACACGGCACGGCCGTCCCGCTGGACTACCACGACGACTTGATCGGCGCCGTCCACCAGGCAGGCTATCCGATCGTCGATGCCGTCGCCATTTTATACGCGACCGAGCCTTACCTGGGACTGGCAGCGCAACTGGTCGCCCCGTTTGGCCACGTCGGCGCGCTCGCGACGCCGCAGGGACCGCTGGAGGTCACCGCGCTCAAGGGCAAAGCGGCAAGCCTCGACTTTGAGTTCATGTTCGCGAAAAGCGATTACCACCATGACATGGCTAGCCAGGGCCACATTCTCTCTCAGTTGGCCACGCTGGCGTCAGTCGGGTTGCTCGATCCCAGCGTCACGACCCGCTACGATCGCATCACCATTGCCAACATCAAGGCTGGCCTGGCCACCTTGATGGCCGGTCACCAAACTGGCAAGATCGTCCTTGATGGACCTTTTGAAGGGTAAATGAAAACAAGGTGAAGACGTTTCATGGCGTCTTCACCTTGTTTTGTCGATTGAGCCTATTTGGCAAAGCCCAGCGCCTTTTGGAGCACGGCCTTAGCCTGCGCCTCGGAGAAGCGCTTGGGATCAAAAATGATCGACCCAGGGCCCATGTAGTAGTGGAACAGCTTCAAGGTGCCGCGCGGGGTCAGCGTGCGCAGGCGCAGCTCGTCGTTGACTTGGGCTAGGTACTCATCGCACCACTTCTCGTCCATCATGGCCGGCTCGTCGCGCTCGGTGATGTAGCCCTGCTCCAGCAGCAGGTTGGCCCCTTCGGCTTTTTGCTCTCTTGAGACGTTTTCTGTTGGCTCCATGTCTGCCTCCCTGCTCGGACTAGAACTTCGGCTCCAGCAGCTTGCGCGGCCGCACAAACGTGGCCACCTTCGTATCGCTGCCGCGCTTAAAGCCGGCGTGTTCATAAAAAGCCGCCATGGCTTCATTGGTCGTGACGATCACAATGCGGTCGACCTGCTTGAAGTACTCGTCGAATTGGTCCAGCAGCTCGGTGCCAATGCCCTGATGCTGATACTCAGGCAGCACGATCAGATCCTGCACAAAGACAATGGTGTGCATGTCCGACACGCCGCGAATCACGCCGACCAGCTTGTCGCCGTCGCGCGCTGTGAGTAGCGTCGAATTGGCAATGCCGCGCGCCGTTTCCGCTGGGTCATTGAGGTAATGCGTCATGTGGACCGCGCCGTAAAGCGCCTTGATTTCATGGATCGTCAGTGCCGATTCAAACGTGTAATTCAAAATTTAACCTCCCGAATTCAGTTGCCAGGTTAAATTTTAACCCAAGCCGCACTTAATTCAAGAGAAAGTCGTGTTGGCCTATTTCTTTTCAGTAAAATCCAAGAACCCCATGTCGCTGTCGATGACGCCTCCATCCCCGCTGAGCTGCATCGTGTTCAACGTCTGGTTCAGGTGGACGGTCAGGTGTTCATCCAGGTCTTCGGCCGAGTAGTCCTTGATCAGGATCGGCCCCAGGTTCGAGTCGACCACAACGTTGTACCCGTCGGTGGGCGCGGTTTGAGCCACCACATTCAGCGTGAATTGAATCATCATGTGGATCATGGCGTGCTGCGAGTACTGGCCGACTCCATCCTCAAACGTTAATAGCAATTTCTTGTCTGGTCCCAGGTGCGGCTGGATCTTCGTTGCCGCCGCGTCGTCAAAAGTTAGCTCCATTTCATGCACCTCCAGGCTTAGCCTAAGCCCTGATTTTGAAAAGGGCAATTGATTGTGCTTGGCGCAGCAAAATTTTTTTGATTAGGGCCGTGAACGTCACAATTTCTTCACATTATGGGACTAAATTAACCTGTATAGAAATGAGCCACCCACTCATTTCCATACCCATACCCAACTTTTTCATTTTTACTCCTCCAAAGTAAAAATCGCGAGACGGCCGCCCAGCCGTTTCGCCAATCCTTACTCCTTGGCCATCACCCACCCAGTGATGGCCTTTTTTGCGCAGTCTCTTAGCGCTTTAGCGCTTAGAGACTGCCACTCGACGGCAGGCTGCAACGCAGCCTGGCTAGAGAGCGCACTAAAACACCGCCCCGCTTAGAGCGCGCTACTCGACGACAGACCGCAACGTAGCCTGGCTAGAGAGCGGGCCAAAATGCCGTGCCACATAGAGCTCGCTACTCACAGCCAGGTTGCCATACAGCCTGTCTACAGCACCCGATATTCTTATAAACCCTATTATCCCGCTCCCGCGTGTCGAACCAGTCACGCGGTTTTTTTGACCGGATACGCACCAGGTATTTCACTCAGCGAATTTTAATGGTCTAATAATGAAGTACCAAGCGAGGAGGTGGGGCAATGAAAATCAGGGTTGAAACTGATCCGGACCTGAAAGAACCGGAACTGGTCATTCGGGCCAAGGATCAGGAGACGGCCGCCGCGGTGAAAGACGCCCTGGCCACACCCACTGCCCCCACCCTGCCTGTGTTTCAGGACACGCTGGAGCGCTTCCTGCCGCTGCCGACGATCCTGTTCATCGAAACGCAGGATCGCACACTCCAGGTTCACACTAAAGACGACATTTTTACCAGCAAGCAAAAGCTGTACGAGCTGGCCGGGTCGCTGCCCGGCAGTTTCATGCAGGTGGCCAAGTCGGTGATCATCAACTTAAACCAAGTTGCGGCGATCAACCGCTCGCTGTCGGATTGCCTAGTGGAATTTCAAAACAGTCACAAACAGGTCTACGCGTCGCGGCGCTATTACAAGGCGCTGGTCGAGCGGCTAAACGAAATGAGGGGTTTGTAATGGAAACCAAACAAGTTAAATGGGGTCACTGGTTCTGGGGGTTGTTCTTCGTCGTCTGCGCCGGCATCTTAGTGCTGAGCCAGCTCGGCCTCTTCACCTATCACCTGCGCTTTTGGACGCTGGTCCTGGTGCTGATCCTGGTGGCCGCCGCCATCAAGAGCCTGGCCAGCCTGTCGTTCGCAGGGCTCTCGTTCAGCCTCGCGTTTCTAGCGATGCTCTTCGCCAAACCGCTAGGCATCCAGCAACTCGTGCCGTGGACAGTTCTCGGTGCGGCCCTGCTGCTTTCGATTGGCCTGACCTTGCTGTTCAAGCCGCTGAAAAAACACCACTTCAGCGTCGTCACCATTAATGACAAGCATTACACGATCAGCGAGCTGCGGCAGCTGCAAAAAGAGGCCAAGCAAGCGCCAAGCTACGTCCCAAGCAGTGAATCCGCCGACGTCACCGTCAACGTGAAACTCGGCAGCGCCACCCGCTACGTCCAGCAAGGCGACTTCCGCCACGCGGTGATCCGCACCAATCTGGGCGACGTCAAGGTCTTTTTTGACAAGGCAACCATCATCAACGAACCGGCCTTGATTGAGGTGCTCGGTCAGATGGGCGACATCAGCCTATACATCCCGCGCGACTGGAACGTCCAGCCGAACCTGGGCAACTTCGCGGTCGACTTCAACGAAAAAGGCGAGACCCCGACCAAGACCGGTCCGCTCGTGGTCCTCGCCGGCGATTTTAAAATGGGCGACGTCACGATCCACTACATCTAGGAGCTCGCTATGAAAAATCTTACGCCTCAAACCATCAAGATGCTGGTGCTGAAATTCGCCGGCACCTTCGGGTCAAGCATGCTCTCGTTTGCCATTGGCCTGTACATTCTCCACCGCACCGGCTCTGCGCTCAGCATGGGCGTCACCATGATCACCGGCCCCATCGTCTCTTTGATTTTGACCCCGTTTGTCGGGTACGTGGTCGACACCATGAACCACCGCCGCATTATGATCACCGCGCAGGTCACCACCAGCATCGCACTGGTGCTGTTCGGCTTCGGCTTTCGGCTCTGGCCAGCGCAGTATTACCCAGAAATGATTGCCCTCATCATCGCGCTGCAGGTAACCGACAATTTTCTCAGCACGACCCTGACGGCCAGTCTGGTCCAACTGTTTGCGCCCGATGAGCTGCAGCGGGTCAACTCCCTGAACCAATCCATCGCCAGCCTCGCCTTGTTCCTGGCACCGCTGATGGGGGCCATGCTGTACACGCTGGTGTCGATCGACACCTTTGCCTTTATTGAAGTGCTGTTCGAGCTGACCGCGTTGGTCGCCATTTTCCTGCTGAAGTTTCAGCCCTTCGCGGCCCAAACGCCAGCCCAGGCGGCGGAAGTGCAAGAATCCTTCTGGCAGAATTTCAAAACCGGCTTTGCCTACCTGAAAAGTCAGCAGCTGATCTTCATCCTGACCGTGTCCTCGGCCTTTCTGAATTTCCTGTTCGCCGCCGTGAACGTCGGCCTGCCGTACCTGCTGATCCAAACCATGAAAATGACCAATAACCAGTACGGCTTCGTCGACTCTGGCTTTGCCATTGGCATGTTTGGCGGCGGCATCTTGCTGTCGATGCTGAAAATGCGCAGCCACCCGATCAAGTTCTCGTTCTTTAACATCATTCTGCTGGCGATTCTCTTCACCTTCACCGGTCTGCCTGCCGTGCTACGCTGGACGGGGCTTTTAAGCACCGGCTACTTCTGGATTCAAAACATCGTCAACGGGGTCTTGATCGTGCTAATCAACACGCCGATCAACACCTTCATGCAGCAAGTGATCCCGCATCACCTGCAGGGCCGCGTGTTCTCGCTCGACGGCACGATTTCCCAGATGCTGGCCCCGCTGGGCACGTTAATGTTCGGGGTGCTGTTTGATCACCTCGCCGCCCCGCTGCTGTTTGGCGTCACTGGCATCGTCCTGATTATTTTCACGCTGATTGTGACTGGTCTGATCAGACGCAGCCATCTGTATGACAAGCCCGAGAACCAGGTGCCAGCAGCTGCCAACTGAAGCCAGCGCCAAGCAAAATCGCCCACGAAAGTCAGGAATCCTTTTGAAGAATTTAACCCCTCAAACCATTAAAATGCTGGTCTTAAAATTCGCCGGCACGTTCGGGTCAAGCATGCTGTCTTTTGCCATCGGCCTGTACATTCTGCACCGCACCGGCTCCGCCCTCAGCATGGGCGTCACGCTTGTCACCGGACCGGTGGTGTCGCTGCTGCTGACGCCGTTTGTCGGCTATGTCGTGGACACCATGAGCCACCGGCGCATCATGCTGAGCGCGCAGGTGGTCACTAGTGCCGCGCTGGTGGCTTTTGGGGTCGTCTTTAAGCTCTGGCCCGCGCAGTACTACGCGGAACTGATTGCATTGATCATCGTGCTGCAGGTCACTGACAATTTCCTCAGCACCACGCTGACCGCCAGCCTGGTACAGCTGTTTGAGGGCAGCGAGCTGCAGCGGGTCAACTCGCTGAATCAGTCCATCACCAGCCTGGCCGCCTTCCTGGCGCCGCTGATCGGCGCGTGGCTCTACACGCTGGTGGCTATCGACACCTTCGCCTACATCGAGGTACTGTTCGAACTGACCGCGCTGGTCGCGATCCTGCTGCTGAAATTCCGCCTGGTGCCCCCGCTCACCACACCGCAGCCGCGCGAGTCCGTCCTGAACAACTTTAAGACCGGGTTCGCCTATGTCAAAAGCCAGAAGCTGATTCTGACCGTCATGATTTCCTCAGCCGCGGTCAACTTCTTGTTTGCGGCCATGAATGTTGGCCTGCCGTATCTGCTCATTCAGACGCTGAAGCTTTCCAACCAGCAATACGGGCTGGTGGATTCCGGCTTTGCCGTGGGCATGTTCAGCGGCGGCATTCTGCTGGCGGCCATCACCATCCGCACTCACCCCATCCGTTTTTCCTACTTTAACCTGTTCCTGCTGGGCGCCATGTTCACGACCACCGGACTGCCGGCCTTGTTCTCCTGGCCCAGCTGGCTCAGCACCGCCTTTTTCTGGCTGCAAAGCATGCTCAACGGCGTCCTGATGGTACTGATCAACACCCCTGCAAACACGTTCAAGCAACGGATTATTCCGCAGAATCTGCAAGGCCGCGTCTTTTCCCTCGACCTCACGATTTCGACGCTGCTTGCGCCAATCGGCACGCTGGTGTTCGGGGCCCTGTTTGATCACTTCGCGGCGCCTTTGCTGTTTGGCATCGCCGGCAGCGGCCTGCTGCTGCTGACCCTGGTCGTCACCACCGTCATCAGCCGGCAGCACCTGCTGGACCGGCCAGAAAATCAGGTGCCGGAAGACACTCACGATTAAGCCAAAAAAATGGCTCAGAGCGTCGCGGGACGCTCTGAGCCATTTTGATTGCCATCACTTATTGCCCTTCGCTGAGCAGGTAACGGCTGGTGCGCTTTTCCAGCCAGCTCTGGACGCCGGTCAAAACCGTCGTCAGCATCAGATACAGGAAAGCGACTAGGCTGTAGGACACCAGCGGGTTGTAGTAAAGCGCCGCGAATTGCTGGCTGACCTGAAACATCTCGATGATCGTGATGCCGCTGGCCAAGCTCGTGTCCTTGATCAAGCTGATGAAACTGTTGGACAGCGGCGGCAGCGCGATGCGCAGCGCCTGCGGGAAGATGACCAGTCGCAGGATCAGCGACTTTTTCATTCCCAGCGCCTTGGCCGCGTCCCACTGCGTCTTCGGTACCGACAAAATCGCCGCGCGAATGGTTTCCGACGCGTACGCGCCGGTGTTCAGCGAAAAGGTCAGGATGCCGGCCGTCCAGGCGTTCAGCTCGATGATGGCATGACCGTTCATCTTCAGGTACGGCAGGCCGAAGAAAATCAGAAACAGCTGCACCAACAGCGGCGTGCCGCGAAAGATCCAGACGTAAAACCAGGTCAGGCCTTTCAGCCCCCGCATGACCGGCTGATGCGACGGCGAGATCCGGACAAGGGCGACCAGCACCGCCAAAATCAGCCCTAACGCAAACGAAATCAACGTAATTGGAATGGTGTACTTGAGCATCGCCACCAGCAATTCCGGCAGTGACTTCAGCACAATTTGCCAGGCACTCATCAAATCCCTCCTTCTCTCACCGTCGCTCGATTATTTCGTGATGTCGCTGCCGAAGTATTTCTTCGAGAGCTTACCGAGCTGGCCGTTCTTGCGCAGCTTTTCAATCGCCTTGGTGACCTGCTTTTGCAGTGGGCCTTCGTCTTTGCGCAGCAGGCCGCGCGCCGGCGTGGCCTTAATCGCATTGCCGACCGGAATCAGCTTAATATCCGCATTCGGCTGCTGCTTGAGGTAGGAGTGGAAGGACGCGGTGTCATTGACCGTGCCATCCGCCCGGCCCTGTTCGATCAGCGTAACCGACTGGGCGAAGCCGTCAACTGGGACAATCACCCCGCCGAGCTTCTTCACGTTTGCCGCGTTGTTCGAGGTGACACTTTGGGCCATTTTCTTGCCCTTGATGTCCTTGATTGATTTAATGGTCGTGTTGCCCTTTTTGACCGCCAGCTCGGACTTGCCTGAGGTATATGGCACCGTGAAGCGATACTTGGCGGCGCGCTCAGGGGTCTTGGCCACGTTGTTCAAGATCAGGTCGTACTTGTTGACGTTGAGGCCGGCAATCAGCGAGTCCCACTTGGTCTCCACAAACTTCGGCTTTAAGTTGAGCTCCTTGGCAATTTGCTTGCCCAGCTCAACTTCAAACCCGGTCAGCTTGCCATTTTCATGGTAGCTATACGGCTGGTAAGTGCCTTCCAGGCCAATGGTCAAGGTCTTCGGCGTCACCAGCTTGACAGTGTTATCGTTCGCCTTGCTACTGCTGCTTTGACTGTTGCCGCATGCGGCGAGCACGCCCACCATCAGCAGACTAGCCAACGCGATTAACCATTTTTTCATGAAATTTCCTCCGTTTCTGAAAATCAGCACCACCAATTATACACGACTTACTTTTGGTAATCGAGTGCTTCTAATCAGATTCTTTTAATGGCCACCGCCCGGCGAATCCTGACCGCACCAGGTACCAGAAAACCCCACTCGCCAAAGCGAATGGGGCATTTTGGTTGGCAACAGTTAGGCCTGACCTGCCAGGTCATCGTTGCCGATGACCATGTGCTTCTTGCGGTGCAGGATTTCTTCCTGACGGCCGTGAACCATTGGTCGCTTGTTCGGGTTGCCGAGGTAGCCGCACAGCCGCTTGACGACATCGCAGGTGTCCGGGTTGTGATTGCCGCACTGCGGGCATTCGTAGCCTTTTTCGGTCGCCTTGAACTCACCCTTGAACCCGCACTCGAAGCACTGGTCAATCGGGGTGTTGGTGCCCAGGTACCCGATCTTGTCGTACGCATAGTCCCAGACGGCTTCCAGGGCCTTCGGGTTTTGCTTCAGGTTCGGGTACTCGCAGTAGTGAATGAAACCGCCGGAGCAGTACTTCGGGTAGTCCTTTTCGAAGTCGAGCTTTTCAAACGGGGTCGGTGCCTTACGGACATCGTAATGAAAGGAGTTCGTGTAGTAATCCTTGTCCGTGATGTCTTTAACCACGCCGAAGCGCTTCTTATCCAGCCGGCAGAAGGTGTCGGTCAAGCTTTCGGACGGCGTGCCGTAAACGGAGAAGTGATAGCCGTACTGCTTCTCCCACTGCTTGCAGTGCTCGTACAGATCCTTGACCACGTCGATGGAAAAGGCCTTGGCCTCCGGGTTCTTCTCCCAGGCCGAGCCGTAAAAGACGGTGCCGACCTCGTACAAGCCGATGTAGCCCAGCGAAACCGTGGCGCGCGAGTTCTTGAAGAGCTCATCGACGCTTTGGTCATCATTCAGACGCTTGCCGAACGCGCCGTACTTGTACAGAATCGGCGCGGATTCCGGCGTCGCCTGCTTGGCGCGTTCGACCTTGTACACCAGGCCCTGCTTGCAGATGTCGAGCCGCTGCTCGAGAATCTTCCAGAACTTGTCCTTGTCGCCCTTGCTTTCCATCGCGATGCGCGGCAGGTTGACGGTAATGACACCCAGGTTCATGCGGCCGGCGTTGACTTCCTCGCCGGTGTCCGGATCCGTCCAGCCCTGCAAAAACGACCGGCAGCCCATCGGCGCCTTGAAGGAACCGGTCAGCTTTTTAATCATGTCGTACGACAGAATGTCCGGGTACATGCGCTTGGTGGCGCACTCGACGGCCAGCTCCTTGATGTCGTAGTTCGGATCGCCGGGGTGCAGGTTCAGCCCTTTTTTGATGGTGAAGACCAGCTTTGGAAAAATCGCGGTGCGCTTCTCCTTGCCTAGTCCATCAATGCGAATCTTGAGAATGTCCTTTTGGATCTCGCGTTCCAGCCAGTTCGTGCCCAGACCGAAGCCGACCGTCACAAAAGGCGTCTGGCCCTGCGTTGAGTACAAGGTGTTGACCTGGTACTCGAGCGTCTGCAGCGCGTCGTAAATATCCTTCTTGGTGCGGCGCTTGGCGTATGCCTCGGCTGTTTCGGCATCGATCGGCAGCTCCTTGGCTTCCTGCAGGTGCTTTTCGTAATTCTTCTGCGCAAACGGCGCGAGCACTTCATCGGTGCGGTCCGACGAGCAGCCGCCGTACTGGCTGGACGCGACGTTCGCGATGATCTGCGTCATCTGGGTGACGGCGACCTGAATGCTGTGAGCCGGCTCCACTTCGGCGTTGCCGATGCAAAAGCCGTGATTGAGCATTTCCTTAAAGTCGATCAGGCAGCAGTTGGTCTCGGCCATGTAAGGCGTGTAGTCGAGGTCGTGCCAGTGAATATCGCCGCGCAGGTGGGCATTTGCCACGGCCGGTGGCAGCATTTTCAGCCCGATGGCCTTGGCCACGGCGCCGGCGGTCAGGTCCCGCTGGGTCGAAAAGACGCGCGAGTCCTTATTGGCGTTTTCGTGCACAACAGTCGAGTCGCGGTCCAGCAGCTTCTGGACGTTGTAGTTGACGTCGGCCTTCTTCGACCGCTCAATATCGCGCTTCACGCGGTATTTCGTGTAGGCTTCACCCCAGTCGTACTGGTGCGCGTCAAGCAGCGCCTGCTCCACGATGCTTTGCACCTCGGGAATGCGCACGTCCTTGCTGAAGCGCTCGGTGATTGTGGCAACCGCGGCATCCGAGATCGATTCGATCAACGTGTAGTCGGTCGGCGCGAGTTCGCCGTTCACCGCCTTAGCCGCCTTCGTGATCGCGGCCGTGATCTTGCTTTGGTCAAAGTCGACAATCCGCCCGTCGCGTTTTTTTACGTTGATTTTTACTTTTAAATCGATCATGGATACCCTCTCCGTTCCTTTGTTCAGACTCGAACATCATAGAAACATTCTATCACGTTCCGGATTATATGGGCACTATATATGGCAAAAAGTCTGTCCAAATTGGCCAAAAACACTAGATATTGTATAGCGAACGATTTAATTTGAACCGTCTGGTTTCGTGAAAACCTAGGCCCGGCACCTCAGTCTTCAGACGGATTTTCGCCTGGAAACGCGCTGTTGTCCCCGGCCTTTGCTATACTGAAAGTATCATCTTATGGAGGCTCACTATGGAAACTGCGCAATGGAAACAAATCGGTGTCATCGCCGTGATCATCATCTTAGGACTGATACTGTTGCCGCTCGTGGCTGGCATCATCAGTCTGATCATCAAGATTGTCTTGTTCCTGGCTATTGTGGCCGGGCTGTACTGGGCATATGTCACATTTATCAAGAAATGACCTCAGTTGAGCCGGCCGCGTGCCGGCTTTTTGAGTACGCCACGTAAAAGTTCGGCAAAAAAAAAAGCCGATGCCCTCAGCAACTATGCTGATTGCACCGACGCCTTTTTTTGACTTCTGGATCCTACGTGACTTGAACACGCGACCTCCTGCATGCCATGCAGGCACTCTCCCAGCTGAGCTAAGGACCCCTTCTAAGTAATAGATTATCGAAAAATGGTAGCGCTGGCAAGCGTCTCGTATCGGGTTTTTACAATTTCTGCGGGATGGTCAAAGCAAAAAAAGATTGCTGTGCCTCCGAAGAGGCGCAGCAATCTTCACTCTGGATCCGATGAGATTCGAACTCACGACCTCTGCCATGCGAAGGCAGCGCTCTCCCAACTGAGCTACGGACCCAAAACACAAGACTAATTGTAGCATACCCGTCGCGGCTGTAAAGAAGATTTTGGGCGAAGGGTGGGTGAGAATAGAATCTAGAATCGTTGTTCCTCGGCACCTTGCCTAACTGGGCTGCGAGTCAACAACGCCCACGCGCCTAGGCTACCTGTCCCCCTAAGTGCGCGAACCCTTCGCATCCTACTTAACTGGGCTCGGACTTGGCAACGGCCGAATGATTAGCTACGGCAACGACTTCGCCTGTTACACAGGCAAAGCCGCGGCCTAGGCTAATCATCAGCCTGAGTACGCCAAGTCTGTGCACCTTGCATCAAAAAAGGCCGCTGGGCAGCGGCCTGAGGAGTTGGCCAAGCGGTTTGGGGGACCACTTGGCGATTTTTACTTTGGAGGAGTAAAAATGAAAATTGGGTTGGGGTAGAAAGGCTTGCGCCATTTCTATGTTCTTATAATATCCATAAGTTGTGAAGAAAATATGAACATTTACAATATTAATTATGAATTGCATTAGTTATCTAACGGCGGCCGCTCGCCACGAGAAAATCGCGATCGACACGTACAGAATAATCGCCAACGCAAGAAACAGCGGATGGTAGCCCACCGCCTCGATCACCAGCGCCCCGGCGAGCGGTCCAACCGCCCGACCCGCAGACGCAAACATTTGAACGTAGCCCTGAAAGCGGCCTTTTTCGGTCAGGTCGGTGTACATGTCCACGTAGGTCGCCACCGAGGGCAGCGCGAGAATCTCACCCAGAGTGAGCACCCCCATCGCCAGCACGAACATCCAGTACGAACGAGCCGGAATCAGCAGCAAAAAGGCGGTGCCAAACAGCGCAAAACCGACGCCGAGACGCAGCCGCAAGTGAGCCGTGAGCCAATCGTCAAACAGGGTCAAGATCGGCTGGCCGAGCACGATCAGCACGGCGTTGAAGGTCCACAAAAACGAGTAATTGCGCACGTTCATGCCCAGGCTCAGCATGAAGGTCGAAATGTTGCTCTGCCACTGCTCGTACGCGACCCAGGTCAAAAATAATGTCGCAAGCAGCAGCATGATGTTGATCAGGTGTGGATTCCGCCGCGCGGCCTTCGCGGCTTTGACCCGTTCGGTGCTCGGCCGCGGCGTCACGTTGAAGTGCACCAGCGCCACCCCGAAGAACATGAGAAACATGACGAACGCCAGCGCGAAGATCCAGGCGATGCCCAGCGGCAGCACGTACCCGACGATCAGCGTGCCAATCACTAGGCCCAGATTTTGCATAAAGTACAGGACATTAAACACATAACTCGCGCGCCGGCTGGTCGAAAGCGTGGCAAACGAGTTGATCGCCGTGTTGACCAGGCCTGAGCCAAAGCCCATGACGACCAAAAGCAGCGGATAGGCCGGCCAGCCGTGCCAGAAAATCAGCGCAAGTGACGTGCCCACGTCCAGGGCGATCCCGGTCAAAATGGTGCGGTACGGTGACCAGCGGTCAAACAGGCGGCCGCCGATCAGGTTGCCCAGCATCATCGCCACGGAATTGAAAAACAACACGATGCCTGAAACGGTCAGCGACTCGCCGAGGTATTCGTGCATGTAGATTGTCGTCAGCGGCCAAATGAATGAAATCCCCGTGTTGGTGATCAAAGACCCCAGAAAAAGCCACTTGAGTGTGAGTGTTTTCTTCGCCATGCGCCCTTCCTCCTAAAGTCAGTCTGCTATTTATTTTATCCGGGCGCTGGCGCTTTGTCCGCCTAAATGGGCACATTCTCATTTTCAACGGTCATATTTCTGCGTTCTATAAGGAAACTTTTGATAACACCGGTTTCACCGACCTCACGGTTGCGGTAAACTGAACGTATCAGCTAAGAAGCGAGAGGAAATGCTATGACAGTAGAATCGAGCCTTAATTATCAAAATAACTTTTTTAATACATTCGCGCAGGCGTGGGCCGATCGGTCGACCTATCATCTGTATCAGGGAATCGATAAGACCGCCGAGACGCTGCGTCTGACATTGGCGGAAACGCCGGGCTACATCCTGGCTTATGACAAGTCCGCGGTGCACGAATTGCACGACTTTTTGCAGCAGGACTTCATCGCCTTTTTGCGCGAGCACATTCCGTTTTTTGAGGTGTCCGATCAGGGTGAGGTCTTCTTCGGCGACTGGTACCACCGCCGCCAGTTCGGCAGCATTGATGTCTTCGCCCGCAACATTGTACAGCGCACTGACGCCGAGCGCGCCATCCTGCCGCAGCTGCGTGCCTTTGCCAAGGATCCGGACCATTTTCTGGATCACCAGCTCGAAGCCATGCGCAAGGATACTTACCAGGAAGTCGACCGGCTGCACCGTCAGCTGGAAGACGCCGAAGCGGACGCGGCTGCCGACAACACCGCGCAGCCCGAGGCTACTGGCTCGCGGGTCCGCGGCTTTTTGAAGAGCTTCGTGGATCCCGACCAAGACCAAGGCAGTGCGCCGGCGCACAAGCCGGCCGGGCCAGATCAGAGTAAGCTCAAGGCCCGCTTTGACTCCGCCAAGGCCAGCGCCGATGAAGCCTTCGATGCGCAGAAGCGCCAGCTCCAGGTGGGCGCCGCAATCACGCGTTACGAGTACCAAGCGGTCACTTCCAATTACAGCTCCGTTGACCAGTTTGAAAATATTCTGGGCAGCCTGCAGGATGACTTCATGCAGGCACTGGCGCTGAAGGAGGAACAGGCTAATGCTTAATTTTAAAGATCAAGAGATCACCAAAATCGCCACGAGTGACTTGAACGCGCGACAAGCCCGCGACGCGATCACCATCGCCTACAGCAAGCGCATGGCCTTTCTGCGCAACGATCCGCTGTGGCAAGGCAACCTGCCTGCCATCCAGGCCGAGACCCTCAGCTACACCGCGCTGATGGCTGACAAGCTGCTCGAAGCCCTGCGCACCAGCAAGCAAATCGACAACACCTTTGCCGAGCGCCTCTGGTTTGAGCCGCAAGTAGGCGACGGCGATCACAGCACCATCACGATCTATCTGGCCAGCCCGGACAAAAACACCGAGCTTATGGCCATCGACGGCGCGCTGACCCCGAACGGCCGCTTGGTCGCCAAGAACCTGCCGACCCTGCTTCAAATCACCGCTAAAGACCCTGACCTGGGGTACACAGACGGCGAGCTGCAGGCGCTGGCGGCCATGATCAAAGTGCTATACACCGCAGAT
The DNA here is from genome assembly GCF_016861825.1 of Lacticaseibacillus sp. 866-1. Classification (NCBI taxonomy): domain Bacteria; kingdom Bacillati; phylum Bacillota; class Bacilli; order Lactobacillales; family Lactobacillaceae; genus Lacticaseibacillus; species Lacticaseibacillus sp. 866-1. Next base: position 15,334 of record NZ_BOLU01000027.1, read on the forward strand.
TTCAGCTTCGCCACCATTGACGAAACCGTCCTGCAGCCAGTCGACGGGCTGAGTTTTGCCACCAAGTTCGACAACTCCAAACCGCTGTCGACCACTGTGGAAATTAAATCTTCCGGCAACATTAAAGTCGCCGTGCCCCTAGATCACGGCAGTGTGGTCAGCTACCAGGTGCTGGACGACAACGGCCACGACTGGAAGGACCTGGGCGCCGACGACATTGCTGACGACACCTTGACCTGGGCCTCCACCACCATCCCGAACGAGCTGGTCGGTGCGCACCTGCGCCTGCAAGTGAACGTGCGGGCGGCGGAGAACTCCCCGGCGCTGGACGAATTGTTCGTGATTGCGTCCAACAACGCGATTTTGATGCGCCAGGCCGGCCGCGGTGCCTACGCCCTCGACCTGCCGAACCACAACGTGCTCAACATCAAGCTGGACACGGAAAACAACCGCATTGTCCTGCACTACCCGGAACCGACCGTCCACGTGATGGAGCTGAACCATCAGTATCCGTTCTTCGGCCAGTGGCTCAAGGCGGTGCTGCCTCAGCGGCGGGCATTCAACTAAAAGCCGAAACAAAGCGCCTTAACGGGCGCTTTTCGTTTGCTTATTTTGGATAACCTTGTACAATTAAGTCCGATACTGATCTGAAGGGGCGAGAATATGGCAAACGAATTACCACAAGTAGCGACCATCGCGGGGGTCGACAGCGATGGCAGTGCCGGGGCACAGGCCGATCTGCACAGCTTTTTCATGCGCGGCACCTATGGCACATTGATTTTGACTGCTGCAGTCGCAGGCAACTCCTACGGTATTCACGATAGTCAGGTGATGCCGCTGTCGTTCATCGACAGCCAGTTCAAGGCGCTCGGCGAAGACTTAAAGATCCGCGCTGCGAAAACCGGCATGCTGGCAGACGCGGCGGTCATCAAGAACGTCGCGGCCAACCTGCAGAAGTACGACTTTGGCCCGCTCGTCCTGGATCCTGTGATCTCCACCAAGCACGGCAACATGCTGCTGGAAACCGAGGCCTTCGAGACCCTCAAGACGGTACTGATCCCGATGGCGGATGTCATCACGCCCAACTTCTATGAGGCCGAGCACCTGACCGGCATGAAGCTGACGGACAAGGACGCGATTATCAAGGCTGCTGAAGCGATTCATAACATGGGCGCCAAAAACGTGATGCTCAAAGGCCGCCACGATTCCGCCACCCAAACCGAAGTCAGTGACTATGTGCTGCTGGATTCCGGCAAGCGCTTCTGGCTGACCGGACCGTACTACGACACCGAGCGCAAGAACGGCACCGGCGACACCCTCAGCGCCGTCATCACCGCCGAACTGGGCAAGGGCACCGACCTTGAGGACGCCATCCGGCTCGCCAAACATTTTGTCGACACGGCCATCGCGCATGAGATCCAGGTCGGCCATAAGTTTGGGCCAATCAACCACTGGGCCAACCCATTGGTCCAGCCGAAAACAGATCCTCAGGCCTAACCTGAACTTAAAGAGGCCCACTCACCGAAGGCGCGTGCGAGCGGGCCTTTTGAGTCCCCTGCTAACAATGCTGTCACCTGGGTCCCTTAAAGGTTAAACCGCCTTCAAAAACGTGATATAGTACAATCAATCATCACCATTTTTGGGAAAGGGGAAATTCCTATGAAACGACCAGTTGCCCTGTTGATCACGATCAGTGTCGCGCTTGCGGCGGGCATTGGTCTAGTCGTTCACCATCAGCTCAGCCAAACCGATGCGGCCGCCCGTTCAGTGCAGCGTGTGACCGAGGCGACGCAGGCGCTGCACAAGCCCGCCTTCATTGCCGACCCCAAAAGCAATTTGGCCAGCGCCTACTTGAATCAGGCGAATTACGCCTACCAGCAGGCCGAACGCCACCACACCGCGCTGAGTGCGCACCAGAAGGTCATTTTAAGGGCAGCCGCCCAGCAGCTGAAAGACGCCAAGCTCTACGTCGCCATCCGCTCCGAGGCTTCGGCGGTGCTCGGCCCCACCCAGGTCATCACCGACCAGAAGTACGACAGCACCACGCTGGAGCGGGCCTTCCGAACGCTTGAGGCGGCCAATATAAAGTACGCAGCCGCCGCGAAAACTCCGGTGACACTGGTCTCGCTTCAAACCGCGGCCCTGGCTAAGTTGCGCGCTGCCCAACGCCGGCCCGCCACCGCGCAAACGGTCGCGGCGGCAGAGGCGGCAATCGCGGAGGTGCCGGTGGCAGCCTTTAAGCAGACCTACACCCCAATCGCCGAAAGTCTGAAACAGGAGGAAAAAGTCGCACCCAACCCGCCAGACGCTAACGCGGCCGAGCCCCAGGTCCCAGAGCAGGCAGCGCCTGCCGCACCGGCCAAGCAAGCCGAAAATGGTCAGACAACCAAAGCTGCCCCGGCAGCCAAGGGTTCAGCCCAACCTGCGAAGACCCCAGCCGAGGAGCAGCCTCCGAAGGCGCCCACCAGGCCCGAGGCTGATTCGGCCTCAAGCCAACAGCAAGCACCAGACGCTTCGGTCAGTGACGCCGACCGCGCTCTGATCGGCATCGGTGGCCTGTTCGACACCATGCATGAGGCAGAAACCGCAATGAAGGCTGCTCAAGCTGCCGCCGGCTCCAATCGCCAGGCCAGCGCCTATTCGATTCAGTTTAGCGACGGCTCGATCCACTACACCTGGAGCTGGCTTGAAAGTGATCCGATCCCGGCGCCTTAAGTTAGACAGTAGAAAAAGCCGCCCCGAAAATTTTTCGGGGCGGCTTTTTGCGTAGGCCAGCGTGAGTTAGTGACGGCGGCCACGCAACGCGTCGACCAGTTCCAGAATGCCCATCACAATGAGCATCGCGCCAACGACTTGCAGCAGCGCCATGATTGACCGAAACGGGTTGAACAGCAGCACAAACCCGCAGATGGCCACGATCAGCCCGTAAAGGATCGTCGGAAACGGCGAAACATTCACGTAAACCTGGCGATCACGCGCTGTGATGATCCGCGAGATCCCGTACACCACCAGCATTAGGCCAATGACAATCGGCAGCAGCGACAGTGCCGGCCGCAGCAGGACGGCCACGACCATCGCGCCGATCAGCAAACCGCCGCCGCGCCACAGCGCACTTTGACTTTCCAGCGTCCCTCGCTGGGCGCGCACCGCATCGATGAAGGCGCCAAGGGCGAGCAGCAACATGCCGCCTAACAGCACATACTTCACCACGTGGTACACCGAAGTCGGCGCCAGCAGGAACCAGACGCCGACCAGGGCCAAGATCAACGCTCTCAGCCAGGCGTAACGCGTCAATTTTTCAACGGTATTTCGCATCGCCATCAACCTCTCTTTAACTCAAGCCTAACACCTTGAAGTCCTTGGCCCATCAGCCCTAGGTTGGATTTACCAGCGCCGGTGGTCCCAAAAGCGCCCGTCGACCTCGCCTTGGGCCTGAGCCAAGCGGGTGGCCTGCTCCTGGATAAACGTCTCAAGCGCCGTGAAAAAGGCCCGGTCTTCGTAATTTTTAGCCTGTTCTGCCTGGTGCTTGGCTTGCTCGAGCAGCCATTTTGTGGTTTCGTCCATCAGTCCGCCTCCCCTTCGCGCAACTCGGCGATGGTCTGCCGCAAGCTGGTCAGCTGCTCTTGCCGGTCCGCCAGCGTGGTCGCCATCAGCGCAACCGTTGAATCTGCTTGCCCCCTGGCCGTTAGCTCAGCCAAAAACCAGGCCGCCTGATCCGCAAAGCGGGCGGGTTGCGGCACCGTCAGGTACTGCTGGTAACGGGCGAAAAGCTGCGCCCGCGAAATTTCGGTCAGGTAACCGAACTGGGCGATCTCAAGCGGCGCCAGCAGTGTCAACCCAGTTTTGCGTGCCAGCGCCTGGTACGGGCTTAGCAGGGTGGACATCGAAATTCCCTCACTGCCGCCAATTTGGTAGGCCTGCTTAGGCTGGCTGTATGACACCACCAGCCCAAGCGTTTTGCCAGTGAGCTTGCCGCCGGTTTCGTCGTACGTAAAGCCGCGCGTCCATACGGCCGCAAGCCACTGGTGCAAGCTGGCCGGGGCCTGATACCAGTACAGCGGAAACTCGAAAATCAGCCGGTCCGCCGCCTGAATCAACGCCTGCTCGGCGGCAACATCCAGCGAGCTGATTGCGTCCAGGTGATGCCAGGTGACCCCTTTGACGCCGGCCGCACTAGCCTTTAAAAACTGCTGTGTCGGCGAATCCGCAATGGTTGGATGGCTAACAATGATCAATGTGTTCACAAGGCACCTCCTGCTTTCAGCGCCGCCACTAACTTTTTCTGCACGGTCGGCAGCGCGAGCTTTTCAAAGTCTGCCGCCTTCACCCATTTGGCCGGCAGCACCGCCAAGTCGAAGGTGGGACTTTCCGCTTCAACCAGCGTCAGCTGCCACTGCTGGTGAGTAAATGTGTGCCGCACCGGCTTGGCTCCGGTCTCGGTAAAGTTCAGCGCGACCCCGGACAGCGCCGCGAACTGGGCGGCCGCCTCTGTCAGCTGATCAACTGCCAGCGCCGCATCCAGGCCGCTGCGGTCGATCAGCGGAAACATCCACAGGTCTGCCAGCATCCCCGTGCGCGGCCGCCGCACCAGCAGGTACCCTCGCGGCGAGTGGATCACCAGCGCAAAGTAAGGGATCACAACCGGCTTTTTCTTTTTACTTTTGACCGGGTAGTCCAGGACAGTGTCGCTCAGGTAGCTCTGGTCGAAGGCGGCCAGCGGCGAGTGCGCCGGGTCCGGATCCTTCGCGCGCATGTAGCTGCTGCCCAGGTCCATGATGGCCTGGTTAAAATCCCCTGGCCGCTGCGGGTCGATCAGCTGGCGGATCAGCTGATCAAACACCTGACGGGTCTGGGGTCTGGCGATGTCCGCATCAATCTTGAACAGCCGGGCAAAGACGCGAAACGCGTTGCCGTCAATCGCCGGCTCGGGCTGGTTGAAGGCGATGCTGGCGATGGCGCCAGCCGTGTACGGCCCAATGCCTGACAGCTGCCGGAGCTCGGCGGCAGTGTGCGGAAACTCGCCGCCGTATTCTTGCAGGACCTGCTTGGCCGCCTGCTGCAGGCGCCGGGCGCGCGAGTAATAACCCAGGCCCTCCCAGGCCTTCATCACCTGGTCCTCTGGCGCCTGTGCCAAGGCTGCGACGGTCGGGAACAGCTGCAAGAAATGATTGTAGTACGGAATCACCGTGGCCACTTGCGTCTGCTGCAGCATCGTTTCCGAGAGCAATATGTGGTACGGATCGTGGTCCCGCCGCCATGGCAGGTCCCGCTTTTCCTGATCGTACCAGTTCAGCAGCGCCTTGCGGAAGGCCGCGATTTTTTCTTCTGACCAATTCAGTGCCATGAATTCACCTCAAAGCTAGTTTAACGTACCGGTCCCTTATGCAAGCGGTCTCATGCTTTGCTATAATGAAACTACTAACGAAACGGGGGAACGCTTATGACAATTCGCATGATCGCGCTGGATATCGACGACACACTTTTGACCTCGACCCACCAGATCCTGCCCAGCACTAAATCGGCGGTCCAAGACGCGGTTGCGCGCGGCATCAAGGTGGTGCTGTGCACCGGCCGCCCGCTTGCCGGCGTGCAGCCGTTTCTCGATCAGCTTGAACTTGCCGGCGACGACCAATACGTCATTACGTATAACGGCGCTGTGATCGAGTCGCTTACCGGCCGCGTGGTTGCCAAGCACCTGCTCGACAATGCCGCCTACCGCGAAATCACCGCCCTGGGGCAAAAGCTTCACCTGCCGACCAACGTGCTGGACGAGCACTCCACGATTTACACCGCCGACCGTGACGTTGACTGGTGGATCGTCGAGCAGGCGGCCGAAAACCAGGCCGGGCTGAAGATCCGCGACCCCGATGAACTGCCGCCCGATTTTGCCATTGCCAAAGGCGCCTATGTCGGCGAGCAGACGCTCCTGGACCAGGCCGATCCGGCTGTGCGCCAGGCGCTGGGTGAGCGCTTCTACGTCGTGCGCGCCGGTCGCAATTTTCTCGAGGTCATGGACCCGCAGGTGAACAAAGGGCAGGCGCTGCGCGACTTGGCTCAGGTCCTCGACCTGAGCCTCGCCGAGGTCATGGCTGTGGGCGATGAAGGCAACGACATTGCCATGTTCGACGTCGCGGGCCTGCCAGTCGCCATGGGCAACGGCAGCGCCGAGGCCAAGGCCCACGCCAAGGTGATCGCCGGCACCAACGATGAAGGCGGCCTGGGCGAAGTAATCCGCCAGTACGCACTGCAATAACTGACCAGTCAGCCCCCCCCAAAGGCTGGCTTTTTTACTGCTGATAAAGCACGGTCAGCTCCCCGGCCAGCGCCGTGACCGCCCGCTGGGTGACCGCTTGGGTCAAAAGCTTTTTTGCTGGCGCCTCGTCCAGCAGCGCCAGCGTCAAAATCCGCAGCAGGTGCTTCAGGACCGGCTTGGCCCCATTGGCCCCGATTTGCGCCGGGCGGTTCAGCCCGTCCGCCGTTTTGCGGATCATCGCCAGAAACAAGGCGACATCGATCGTGTGAAACACGCCGCGCGCCATTCCTTCGTTCAGGTAGGCGGCCAGCCGCTCCTCCCACGCGTGCAAGGCGGCCTCGACGCGGCGCTGCTGCTCCGGATAGGCGTGCGCGAGGTCGGCCAAAAATACCGGGCTATTTGACCCCAGCAGCATCAGCTCGGTCAGCAGCCAATGCGGCAGCGCCTGCACGGTCCACGCGGCGGCCGGCGCCTGGCCCTGCGCATTGGCCAGCGCCACGAACTGATCGACCACGGCTGAAACAACCGCATCGCGACTGGAAAAGTAGAGATAAAGCTTGCCGCGGCTGACCCCGACGGCTTTGGCCAGCGCGGCCATCGACTGGCCCGTCAAGCCATTACGAAGAAAAATTCGGTTGATCCGCGCCACCAGCTCTTGGTGTCGCGTCTGTTCGTCTGTCATCGCTGCCTCCGTTTAACTGAGTCGATTATACCCCTGACGCCTACTGCTCAACAAATTGGACAGGAATGATTCAATCTGTTTAGCACCAGTAATCCGCGCTCAGCAAAAAGGCCAGCGGTAAGCGCTGGCCTGAAGTACCTGATTGCGCCTATTGCGCACTTTGCCCTGTCGCAATGCGCTGAAAGTTGGTGCGCAGTGCGGTGTTCTGCGTTTCGCCGGCAGAAGGCGCACCATCGCGGCTTTGGTCCACCAGCACCACCGGCTGACCGTTGTGGAACGCAAAGAAATAGGTGATGCGATTCGGCAGTGGCGGCTCAGTGCCATCGTAGTTATAAATCGCGACCACGTTGTAACTGCTGTCGCCGGTGCCATCCGGACGCCAGGCGAGCTGATTTGGTGTGCCATTAACGAGTTCTTCTGAAAACGCCGTGGGGTACGCGATTCCCACCGATGTTTGCAGCGGATGAATGCCATCGAATTTAGTATAAGACTGACCCATGGTTTTCTCCCAAGAGGCGATAAAGCTGGCCAGCGCCGCATCCTTGGTGCCGTCCCAAGGCGTCGCCGGCTGTGAGCTGCTTGCTGAGGCCTTACTGCTGGCACTGCTGCTCTGCTTGCCGGCTTTGGCCTTGCCGCTAGTCTTACTGCCCGACTTGGCCTTCGCACTTTTCTGGCTGCTGGATTTGACCTTGGCACTTTTGGCCGGCTCAGTCGCATCCGACTTTTTGGCCTGCTGCCCGCACCCTGCCATGACCATTAGGCTCAACAGCGCCACCCCGACGATTCCCCAATGCTTTGTTTTACTCATCCTAACTCCTCCATCTCCTGTTCAAAGGACAAATAATAAACATTACACCTACTTATAATTAAGCTGATTGCCATTGTCAACTATCTGGCAGCCTCAGGTCACGCCAGGCATAAAAAATAGCCGCCATTACTGGCGACTACAAAGAGTTTTAAAATTACTTGTCATCCTCGAGCTTCTCGGCTTCTTTGTCGATTGTGGCAAACCCTGACTCAGTCTTCTTCACTGGGTGCTCGGCACGCTTCTTTTCAACTTCTTCGATCAGCGCTTTGCGCTCCTGTTTACTAAGCTTTCCTGCCATTATTCTCGCCTCTTTTACAGTGGCATAGAGCTGAGAATTTAACTTCTCAACACGTTCAGTGTACCACTTTTGGGTATAATTAGCACCCGAACGCGTCAGTTGCTAATGGTCGCTTGCATGGATCGCCTTCAGCGTGCTTTCCCCAGTTCCAGAGGCTTTGACCTGCAGCTGATCGGGTACACTCGCTCGCAGCTCAGCCACGTGACTGATGATACCGACCATGCGCACCTTCCCTTCGATGGTCCGCAGCGCCTCGATGGCCGTGTGCAGGCTGGCCTGATCGAGCGACCCAAAGCCCTCGTCCACAAACAGCGCGTCAATCGACACTCCGCCGGCATCGTGCTGGATCACTTCGCCAAGCGCCAGCGCTAGACTCAGTGCCGCAATGAAGCTTTCACCGCCAGATAGCGTGTGAACGGAGCGCGTCGCCCCGACTTGATCGTCAAAGACATCAATCTCAAGGCCGGAATCGTTGCGGTGGCTGCCAGGCTCTTGGTGCAGCTGGAATTGGTACCGCCCGTCTGTCAGGTTGCTCAGCCGCCCGTTGGCCTCGGTCAGCACCTCCTGCAGGTACGCCCGCAGGACAAACCGTTCCAGCGATAACTTGCGCTCGTTGTTCCCGTTCATGACCGCAGCTAAGGCGCTCAGCGAGTCCGCCTGGGTTTGCGCCGCTTGGTTTTGTGTGTATGCTGAGTCGATTTGTGCCAGCAGGTGCTGGTCCTGGTCCAAGGCACTTTGGGCCGTGGCCAGATCCGCTTGAGCCTGGCTCTGCGCCGCACTGGCGGCGTCGCGCGCCTGACCCAAAGCGGTCAGGTCAGGGGCTTGGGCCTCCCCAATCTGCTGCTTTGCCTGCTTCAGCAAGGCATTTTGCGTCGTGGTTGCTGTCTTGGCCGCCTCCAGAGCCGCCTTGATCGGCGTGATTTGAGCGACCTGGTGTCGCAGCTCGGCAAACACAGCCGGGGTGGCGCCATCAAGGTTGGCTGCCACTGCCTCTTCAAACGCCGCCTGCGCCGTCGCCAAAGAGGTCTTGGTTTGCGCCTGCTGGCTGGCCTGCGCGGCCTGGGTCGCCTTGGCGCTCGCCACTGCCTGGTTAGCTGCGCTCAAGGCCGTTTCGTTTTTGGTTTGATCATCCGCAAATGTCTTCAGCTTGGTTTGCAGTCTGGCTTGCTCTGACGTGAGCGCAGATAGCGCCGGGGCGTCTTTTGGCAGCGCCTGCTGGGCCGTCTTCAAAGCAGAATCGGCACCAGTCAGCGCCGCATCAGCCAGGTGAAAGGCATCATCGGCCTGCTTGAGAGTTGCCTCGGCACTTTCCTGATCGGCTTTCAGCTGGTCCGCCTGCTGCTGCAGCTGAGTTAACTGCCGTTTTTGATCGTCGGCTTTTTCCTGCAAGTTCTGGACCTGATCTGCGAGCTGCTGGAACGCCTGCTCTGGATTATCGTCTGACGAAAGTTGGGCTGCCAGCGCCTGCTCCTGATCGACGAGCTTGGCCACATTGGTTTGCGCCTGCTCGAGATCCGCCTTACTTTTAGCCAAGTCTGATTGCGCCTTTTGCCGGGCGTAATCAGCGGCGTCCACTTCGTCGTCGCTCACGATTGCCGTCGCAGCGGCAGCCGCGGGGTGCGGATGGTCGAGGCTGCCGCAAACCGGGCAGGCCGCCCCGGGCGACAACTGCGCCGCCAAACTCGCGATTTGCGATTGCAGCTGCGCGTCATGCAGCTGCGTGTAGGCCGCCTGGGCCGCTTCTGCCGCGCTCGTGGTGGTGGCCACCCAGTCTTGGGCGTCCTTCACCTCGTTCTGTGCTTCCTTCAACTCCTTGCCGACATGGCGCCACTGGTCATGCACGGGCTTCAGCGAAGCCAGTCGTTGCGCCTGCGTCTGAAGCGCGGCCGTCTGATCGTCTTGCGTCAGCTTGGCGATGGCCTCAGCATTTTCTACCAGCGCTGCCTTCGCCGCGGCGACCGCGGTCTGCGTTGTCTGCTGACGGGCCAGCGCCTGCGCACGCTGCGCTTTGGCCTTATCTAGCGCCTTCGTGAGGTCGGCCACTCGCTCCAGTTGCGGCCGGATGCTGCTCAGCTCGGTTTCACGCTTACTTGCCGCCGCCATCTCGTCCGCTTGCGCATCAAGCGCCTGCTTGATTTGCTCAGCCGAAGCCACCGCCTGTTCAGCCTGCTTCAGTGCGTCTGCAGTGTGCGCTAGCGCCGCTTCCAGCTGCGTTAACTCGGTCTGCTGGGCGGTGAGGCGATCCGCATCGCCGGTGTGGGCGGCGACCCACTCGAGCTTAGTCAGCAGCTTTGCCTTTTCGGCGCGGGCCGGCGCATCGGCTGCAAGCTGGGCCAGGGCCGCCTGAGCCGTTTGTGCCTGCTCAAACGCCTGCTGCAGCTGCTGTCCATTTTGGTACGCCGTATTGGCCTGCTCGTACTCGGCCGTTGCCTGCTTCAGTGCCGCCTGCTGGTCTTCTTGTTGGGCAGTCAGTGCTGCCAGGGTCATCTTCATCGCGGCAATTTGGTCGGTCAACGAGGCACCATCGTCGGGCTTTGTGTCCGCCGCATACGTGAACTGACCGGCCAGTGTGGTCAGACGGTCTGCGGCTTGCTTGACCTTGGCCGAAGCGTCCTTGGCCTGCTGGTTCATCGCGTCCTGCCAGCGCGCGAACAAGTCGGTGCGAAAAAGGCGCTCGAGCAGCTTGCCCTTGTCATCGGAATTAGCGTCGAGAAACTGTCGGAACTGGCCCTGGGGCAGCAAAATGATCTGCCGAAACTGATTCGCGTCCAGGTGCAGTAAGTCGTTGATGCGCGGGGCGATGTCCCGCTTTTTGGTCCACTGACCGGCTTCCTGACCGTCTTTAAACACTGTGAGGCACACGTTCATCGGTTTGTTCGTGACCCCGCCCTGCTTTTTGGCCAAAGTCTGCGCCGGCTCGCGCCAAATCTCGTAGTCCTTGTCGCCGTGGTGAAAACGCAGTGTCACGCGCGTTTTTTGTGCCGGGGTGGCAAAGTTGGCGCGCATCTCATCCCCACTGCGCTGGTCGCCAGACGTGTCGCCGTACAGCGCAAAGACCAGGGCGTCGAAAATCGTCGTTTTGCCGCTTCCGGTGTTGCCGCTGATCAGAAACAGCGGCGTATCGGCAAAGCTGTCAAAATCGACCGTCGCGTCTCGATACGGCCCAAAGTATTCCATCCGCAAAGTCTGCAGCTTCATTTCTTTTCCTCCCCCGCATTCGCCAGCGCGGCTTTGGCCCATTCCATCTGTTGCTCGCTCAGCTCACTGCCGGTCACCTGCTGGAAAAAGTCGCCAAGCAGCTTCGTCGGCGCCAGCTTCACGTCCGTGTGGGCAACCTCACCGAGATCCACATGGGTCTCCCGTTTCAGCTCAATCAGCCGAGGAAAAACTTGACGCAGCTTCGCCATGACATTAGGAATCACCTCAACATCAGTCAGCTTCACTGCCGTGTAGGCGTCGAGTTCCTCAGCCGAAAAGTTAGTCGGATCGGCGAAGCGCGCAAAACTACCAGTCACCTGCTGCAGGTCATGCAGCGGTGCCAAGCTGACAAACCGGCGCTGCATGGTGTCCGTGTCGATGATGTAAACGCCTTTTTCTTGGACGGCTTCGGACACGGAAAATTTCAAAAGTGAGCCAGAATACTGCACCTTAGGATCATCAAGCGCATGGCGATTGTGCAGATGGCCCAGGGCCACATAATCAAAGGCTTGCAAATCGGACACGGCAACCGCATCCAGGCCCCCGACGTTGACCAACGTCTCGGAATCCGAGTGTTTGCTCCCCGCCGCAAAAAAGTGCCCGACCAGAATGTGCCGCTTGTCCGGTGCAAACTGTTTCTGCATTTTTTCAACGACCGGTGGCATCGCCTTGTTGATGTTCGTCAGGCTGTCATCTTTAAAGTAGTCGCGTGCAGCGAACGGCTCAAAATAAGGCAGCAGGAAAAACTGGGTGTCTTCGAGCTCAATGGGGGTGAAGGCGTCCTTGAGTTCAGTGCGCATGTATAGATTAGTGGACTCATACCATTGCTGCCCCGTGCCCAGCCGGACGCCAGAATCATGGTTGCCTGAGACGACCAAGAGGGGAAAGCCTTCCTCACGGTTGAGGCGATACAGCATGCGGTTAACGCGGTCGACCGAGTCCTCACTCGGATTGGCCCGATCGTACAGATCACCCGCGATGATGATTGCGTCCACGTGTTCCTTTTTGGCGGTCTCGACCAGCTTCTCGAACACCGCGTCCTGATCTTCTGCCAAGTCAAACCCGGCCAGATTCTTCCCAATATGCCAATCGGCAGTGTGCATAATGCGCATGTGAAGGCCCCCATTTCTAAGTTCAATTCAAACAGTTGTTCGCCCCGCTGTCAACGTATTTTCCCGAACTTGGCAGCGCTTTTTCGGTATACTTGACCCAGGAGGAAAAACATGAAAACTTTCATCTTCGACATCGATGGCACCCTGATCGATTCGCCCAACATGTACCTGCATGGCCTGCAGCAAACCATGCGGCGCCACGGCAAAGATTACGCGCTGGCAGACCTAACATTTTCAAACGGCGTCTCGTCCGTCGATACCATGACTCGCCTGGGCTTTACCGACCCCAGCGCGAACGCGGCGGCAATTGAAGAGTGGATCAACGACTCGATGCAGTTTGCCGATTTATCGGGCTGGATTCCAGGCTTTCCCGAGGTGTTGACTCAGCTGCGGCAGGCCGGCGCCAAGCTCGGCATTGTCACGGCCAAAAGCGCGCACGAATTCGCACTGGATGACGCCCGCTACCACTACCGCCGCTACATCGATACCTGGGTCACCGCCGGGCAGGCCAAGCGGGACAAGCCCGCAGGCGACCCAATCGTGCTGGCGGCCAAGCGGCTCTCAGCCGACCTGAACGACCTATTATATGTCGGTGACACCGTAGTCGACGCGCAGGCGGCGCATGACGCCGACGTCGCGTTCGGCCTGGCGGGCTGGACCACGCCTGAACCGACCTCAGCGTTTGAGCCAATTGCCTACCGCCTGACCGCCCCCAGCGACCTGCTCGAACTGATATAAAAACGCGCCGCACGTTCGCCGCCCATTGATGAAAGGGGCGGCAAAGGTGCGGCGCGATTGCTTAATAGATACCTTCGACTTGCGCCTGCGCAACTTCGTGGGCCATGAATTCGTCATAGCTGGTGTCGGCACGGTCGACAATGCCTTTCGGGCCGACCTCGATGATGTGGTCGGCGATGGTCTGGATAAACTGATGGTCGTGGCTGGTGAAGACCAACGAGCCCGGAAAATCGATCAGCGCATCGTTCAGCGCAGTGATGCTTTCCAGATCCAAATGGTTGGTTGGATCGTCGAACAGCAGCACGTTCGCCTTACTCAGCATCATTTTGGCCAAGTAGGCGCGGACTTTTTCGCCCCCGGACATCACCGGCGTCTTTTTCAGGACGTCATCCCCGCGGAACAGCATCTGCCCGAGAAACCCGCGCAGGAAAGTGTTATCGGACTCCTCCTTGCTGGCGAACTGCCGCAGCCATTCGAGAATGTCCAGGCGCTCGTCGGCGAATTCGGGGTTCAGGTCGCGCGGCATCGAGGCGCGGCTGGTGGTCACGCCCCAGGTCACGCTGCCCGTGTCCGGCTGCATGGTCCCGGCCAGAATCTGCATCAGCACGCTGGCCGTGACATCGGAGCGCGAGATTAGCGCGGTTTTATCGCCAGGCCGCAGAATGAACGACACGTTGCTGAGAATCTGCTCGCCGTCGATGGTTTTGGCCACATTTTCCACCCGCACTAGGTCGTTGCCGATCTCGCGCTCCGGCGTGAACTTGATGTACGGATACTTGCGGCTTGACGGCTTGATGTCGTCAAGCGTGATCTTGTCCAGCTGCTTCTTGCGCGAAGTCGCCTGCTTGGACTTAGAGGCGTTGGCGGAAAACCGTGCAATGAAGTCCTGCAGCTGCTTGATCTGTTCTTCCTTCTTGGCGTTTTGCTGGGAGCGCAGCTGTTGGGCCAGTTTGGAACTTTCCAGCCAGAAGTCATAGTTCCCAACAAACAGCTCGATCTTACCGAAATCGACATCACACATCTCCGTGCAAACGGCGTTGAGAAAATGCCGGTCATGGCTGACGACCAGGACCGTGTTTTGGTAGTCGGCGAGAAAATCTTCCAGCCAGGCGATGGTCTGCGGGTCCAGCCCGTTGGTCGGCTCGTCCAACAGCAGCACGTCTGGCTTGCCGAACAGGGCCTGCGCCAGCAGCACCTTGACTTTTTCGCCTTCCGGCAGCTCGGCCATTAGCGTCTGGTGCTGCGCCTCTGGGATCCCCAGGCTTTGCAGCAGCTGGCTCGCATCGGATTCGGCGTTCCAGCCGTCCATCTCGGCGAACTCGCCTTCGAGCTCAGCGGCGCGGTTGCCATCGGCCTCGGTGAAGTCGGCTTTTTGGTATAGCGCATCCTTTTCCGTCATCACTTCATATAAGTGCGTGTAGCCCTGCAGCACGGTGTTCAGGACGGTTTGGTCATCAAAGGCAAAGTGGTCCTGCTTCAGCGAACTCATCCGCTCATTGGGATCCAGCGCCACGGTGCCAGTGGTCGGCGTCAGTTGGCCTTCCAGTATGCGCAGGAAGGTGGACTTGCCGGCCCCATTGGCCCCAATAATGCCGTAACAGTTGCCCGGGGTGAACTTCAAATTAACGTCAGAATACAGGGTCCGATCGGAAAAAGTCATCGAGACGTTGGAAACAGTTAGCACTTCGCTACCTCGCTTTTCTTCTATAGATGCAATACGTTCGCACAATCATACCAAATGGCCGCAGGTTTATCAACGGCCGGCTTTGGCATGGAATAACGAATTAATCGCATGATAGCGTTCTTATTGTTCGCTTATTGTTTTGACATTTTTCGCTTAGACTGCTAAGCTATTGACATCGTCAGTCGGTACTGAGAAATAGTAAGGCAGTCTCCTTTCCGCAAAGAGAGTGATCCAATTGGTGCAAGGATCATCGAAAAGTCTGCAAGAATGGCTCTCAGCAGGTGGTGCCGCGCGCCTTAAGCGCTTCGAGTGGTCGCAAGTGCGGCAACTTAGGTGGTACCGCGCAGCGTCGTCCTAAGCAATTGCTTAGGACGGCGTTTTTTGATTGACGATGGGGTTGGCCGTTCACCCGCTCGCCCAGTTTGGGCCGGCGTACATTAATTATTTTCTTAGGGGGAAATGCCTTATGGCAAAAAACAAGCAATCATCTAATGAGTTATTCAGTGTGCGAACCGTGGTCGCGATCGGCATCGGCACGGCGATCATCTTCATTCTCAAGCGCTGGGTCTCGATTCCGACCGGTTTCCCGAACACGAACATCGACACCTCATACGGCTTCTTAGGCTTCATGAGTGTCCTCTTCGGCCCGGTTGCCGGCTTCATCATGGGCTTTCTCGGCCACGCGCTGAACGACTTCACCCAGTACGGCACCCCGTGGTGGACCTGGGTCTTCACCACGGGCTTGGTCGGCGGCGTGATTGGGTTGTTTTGGAAACGGCTCGACGTGTCCAAAGGCGACTTTGGCAAAAAGAAGCTCATCGGTTACAATGTAGTGTCTGGATTGACCAACCTGATCGCGTGGGCGGCCATTGCGCCAACGCTTGACGTGCTGGTTTACTCTGAACCGGCGAACAAGGTTTACATCCAGGGTCTGATCTCCGCTGTGTCCAACATCATTTCTGCCGCGGTCATTGGCTCCATTCTGCTGGCGGCGTATGCAGCTTCGCGGACGCGTAGTGGGAGCTTGAAGAAGGAAGACTAATCTCCGCTTCAACGATTAGCTAAACACAATAAAAACTACGCCAATTACCCACTGCGGCGCCAGGCGAACCCGCTTGGCGCCGCAGTTATTGTGAGAAAGGATACCCATGAGCAAACCTGCGATCATTTTCGATCACGTCACCTACCAGTACGACAGCCAGGCCGAGCCGACGCTGCACGACATCAACTTAACCATCAACCAGGGCGAAAAAGTGCTGATCATCGGTCCCAGCGGCTCCGGTAAGTCGACGCTGGGCAATCTGATCAACGGCCTGATTCCGCACGCCATCCCCGGCAAGATCACCGGTAAGGTAACCGTGATGGGCCAGGATGTCGAAAGCTCAAGTCTGTTTGACCTGTCTCTGCACGTCGGCACTGTGCTCCAGGATCCGGACAGTCAGTTCGTCGGCCTGACCGCGGCCGAGGACATTGCCTTTGCGATGGAAAACGACGCGACACCGCAGGCCGAAATGAAGACCCGCGTCAAGCAATGGGCAACGACTCTGGGCATTAAAGACCAGCTCGGCCAGTCCCCGCAGGCGCTGTCCGGCGGGCAAAAGCAGCGCACAGCCATGGCTGGCGTCCTGGTTGACGAAGGCGATGTCCTGCTGTTCGACGAGCCGCTGGCCGCACTCGATCCGGCCACTGGCAAGCAATCGATCGAACTGATCGACGACCTCCACCGCCGCCTAGGCGTCACCGTGGTGATCATTGAGCACCGGCTCGAGGAAGTCCTCGCGCAACCGGTCGACCGCGTCATCGTCATGCAAGACGGCCGAATCATCGCCAACGAAACGCCCGAAGCGCTGCTCAAAACCCCGCTGCTGCGAGAAATCGGCCTGCGCGAACCGCTCTACCTCGAGGCGCTGGATCTGGCGGGCATCGACTTCAACGACACCAACGGCATCACCTCGGTGAACACCATCGAGGCGCCCAATTTGAAGCAGAAGCTGAGTGATTGGCTGACCGGCGAACCGGCGCACCAAAAACCGGCGGGCCTGAAGCCTCTGCTGACCATCAAGGACCTCACCTTTGGCTATCCCAAAGGACCCAAGCTGTTCGACCACTTTGATCTGACCATTAACCGCGGCGACATGCTGGCCCTGGTCGGCGAAAACGGTGTGGGCAAAACGACGCTCAGCCAGCTGATCACCGGCTTCGTCAAGCCGGACGCTGGCACAATGACCTTCGCCGGCACTGACCTGGCCACCCAGTCCGTCAAGGAGCGCGCTGACCAGATCGGCTACATCATGCAGGACCCCAACCAGATGATCTCGAAGATCAAAATTTTTGACGAGGTTGCCTTGGGCCTGAGCCTGCGCGGCGTCGATGAGGCCACCATCAAGGCCAAGGTCGAAGACGCGCTCAGGATCTGCGGCCTGTACCCGTTCCGCAATTGGCCGATTTCCGCGCTCAGTTTTGGGCAAAAAAAGCGGGTCACGATTGCGTCCATCCTGACGCTGTCCCCGCAGCTGTTGATTCTCGATGAGCCGACTGCCGGCCAGGACTGGCGCCACTACACCGCAATGATGCGCTTTTTGGAAAAGCTGAACCGCGACTCCGGCATCACCATGCTGCTGATTACCCACGACATGCACCTGATGCTTGAATACGCGACGCGCACCGTGGTACTTGGCCACTCCGGCATTTTGCTTGACGCCGAGCCCGCGAAGGTGCTGACGGAGCCGGCCATCATCAAGCAGGCCCGGCTGGCGGAAACCTCGCTGTACACGCTGGCTAAGCGGATGGACATGGATCCATTCGCCTTCACCGCCGCCGTGATCGCACACGAAAGGCAGGAACGTCATGTCTAACTTATTCGGTTTTGATGGCGGCGACACCTGGCTGCACCACCTCAGCGGCGCAACTAAAATGCTGGCCTTTGTCGGTATTTCGATCATCGCGATGGCCAGCTACGACCTCCGCTTCACCGTAGCAATCATGGTCATGTCCCTGATCCTCTTTTACCAAGCCAAGATCAAGTGGTCGCAGGTCAGCCTAGTCGTGAAGATCATCACCGCCTTTTCGCTGCTGAACCTGATCACCGTGTACTTGTTTTCTCCTGAGTACGGCGTGCAGCTGTACGGCACGCGGCACCTGCTGCTGGGCAGCGGCTACCTGACGGTGACTTCGGAGCAGCTGTTTTACGAGCTGAATCTGGTCAGCAAGTACATCGTCACGGTGCCGCTGGCGCTGATTTTCCTGATCACGACCAACCCGTCGGAGTTTGCGGCCAGTCTGAATAAAATTCACCTGTCCTACAAGGTCTCCTACTCGATTGCCTTAGCGCTGCGCTACATCCCAGACATTCAAAACGTCTACCACCAGATCTCGCTGTCCCAGCAGGCCCGCGGCTATGAGCTGTCGAAAAAGGCCAAGTTCTCCCAGCGCCTGAAGGGGTCCGCACAGATCCTGATGCCGCTGATTTTTTCCTCGCTGGACCGCATCGATACCGTCAGTCAGGCGATGGAGCTGCGCCGGTTTGGCCGCAAGAAGCACCGGACCTGGTACATGGACCACCCCTTCGCTTGGCAGGATTGGCTGAGTTTGGCCGGCACTGCGGCGATCATTTTGGTCGGTGCCTGGCTCTTCAAAGTCAACGGTGGCCGCTTCTACAATCCGTTTCGGTAACCCCTGAACCAGCCCGTGGCGGCTGGTTTATTTTTGCTCATTTAGATTGTGCAAAATTTTCTATGCTTAATTGGTGCCGCTTACAACTTCGCTATGCTATTCTGGATTTTGAAAGCATACTCATTTGGAGGGGATCACCATGCCAATCGATTTGACTCGCGTTCAAGACGTCTACAAGGACGCCGGCGACAGCATTATTTTTGTCACGATGAACCTCAACCGTCAGGACCAGGCCAGCGATCTGGCGGCGGTGCAAGATCTTGCCGAGCACCTGCCGGCTTTTATCAACAGTATGAACATCCGCTACCCTGATGCCGGCTTGGCCGTTGCGTTCGGCTTCTCCCGCAGCGCTTGGGATTACCTTTTCCCGACGGCGAAGCGCCCGGCTGAGCTCGAGGAGTTCCAAGCGATCCACGGTCCCAAGCACACCGCCGTCGCGACCCCAGCCGACCTGTTTTTCCACCTGCGGGCGCGCAACTCCGCCGTGCCGTACGAACTGCTGTCAGAAATCATGACGCGCATCGAAGCCAACGTCACCACCCTGGATGAGACCCACGGTTTCCGCTACTTTGAGGGTCGCGCCATCATTGGGTTCGTCGACGGCACCGAAAATCCCAACGCCCTGCAAACGCCAGAGTACGCCGTGATTGGTGATGAAGATTCCGACTTTATCAACGGCTCCTATGCCTTTGCCCAGAAGTACCGCCACGACCTGGCCGCCTGGGAGAAACTCAAGGTCGAACAGCAGGAGCAGGCCATCGGGCGCAAGAAGTTCAACGATATCGAACTTGAAGAGCACGAGAAACTGCCGAACGCTCACAACATCGCCTCGCAGGATAACGAAGGCGGGGTCGAACATAAAATTGTGCGCATGAATGTCCCGTTCGCCACCGCCGCAAAGGACGTCAAGGGCACCTACTTTATCGGCTACGCCCGCCACTGGACCGTCACCAAGCGCATGCTTCAGAACATGTTCGAAAAATCCGACCGCCTGCTGGATTTTTCCACGCCCGAAACCGGCGAGGTCTTCTTCATTCCGTCCCAGGACACCCTGGCCCAGATTGCTGACAGTGAATTACCGCAAGCCTAAACTTGCAACAATCCGCCTGCGCCTTGATAATGGAGACATTAACTTCGAAATGAGGCGCAAACATGCTAAACCTTGTCGGAATTGTCGGCAACAACTGGTCGGGCTCGACCAATCGCCAGCTGCTCCAGTTCATGAAGACCCGGTATGCGGCGCAATTCTCCCTGACGCTGCTGGAAACCGGCCAACTGCCACTGTTTTCCCAAGACGACGAAACCCACCCCACTGAGGCGGTGCAACACTTCCGCCACGCCATCGCGGCCGCAGATGGCGTGATCATTGCCACCCCGGAGCACAACCACAGCATCCCCGCGGTGCTGAAAAACGCCCTAGACTGGTGCTCACGCGTTGAACATCCGCTGACTGGCAAAAAAGTCATGATCGTCGGCTCCGCGCTGGGCCCGATGGGTACCGTTCGCGCCCAGGGTCACCTGCGCCAGATCCTGGACTCGCCCGGGCTGGCCGCCCAGGTGCTGCCTGGCAATGAATTCCTGCTGAGTAAGGCGCACGACCAGTTTGATGCGGCCGGGGCGCTGACCAATCAGGCCACGATCGAGTTTCTAGACGAATGTGTCACGCACTACCTCGCCTTTTTAAACGCTTAAAGCCAAAAGTGATGATCCCGCGATCATCACTTTTTATATGAAACAGAACTTGATTTTGAGTACACCAAATACACCTACTCGAAATCTCAAAAAAATACAGCCTGGATTATTCATAGAATTTCAAAAAAGCAGCGTAATCCCACGATTCACACGGGACTGCGCTGCTTTGGTGTTTCACCCATTGGGTGCGCCTATATGCTAAGGTTGAGTCGACAAAAACCATCACGAAAGCGA
>NZ_BOLU01000028.1:0-35696 GCF_016861825.1 Lacticaseibacillus sp. 866-1
GCTTGTGAGTGTTAATCTGAGAGTGGGTCATGAAGATTCCTGCTTTCTTGTCTGGTTGCACTAACAAGAATAGGTCTTCATGGCCTTTTTGGTCTAGTCGCTAAGGTGTTGCACTTGAATTGTAAACTGGGGTAGTAAATCGAAGATGAAAGGTGCAGAGGAAAAGGTCGCAAATCAGATCACTGACGAAGGGACTATTTTGCTGAAGAATAGCGATGGGACAATGCCCTTCAAAGAAGGAACAGAATTTAGTTTATTCAGTGCCAACAGTGTCCCTCACACCAAGAAGGGTGGTACATCACTTGGTGGTAAGTCGGGCGACACCATGACAGTTCGGCAGTCCTTAGAAAAGGCTGGGTTTAAGGTTAATCAAAAACTTTGGCATTACTACGCAAAAGGAGCTGGCCATAAATACGGGCTTGGTCCTGGTTCTGTGGGCTACGGGCGGTCTGAGGACTTCTCAATCAATGAAGCACCAATTTCCTCACTTAAGAAGAGCGGCGTTTTGAACTCAGTCAAAGGCACGGTTCCTGTATACGTCTTAAAGCGTCAGGCTGGTGAAGGTCGTGACATGGCACGCTCAATGGCGAACTACGCCAAGAGCAATGTAGATAAAGATCGCAGCTACCTTGATCTAGATTCAACGGAACGCGGCGTCTTAAAATATCTCAATGATAATTATGAGAATGTTGTTGTATTGGTGAATACTAATGCTGCGGTGGATATGGGCTGGTTGGCTGATTATCCCCACATTCATGCAGTAATCAGTGCACCAACAATCACAGCCTCTTTGGGGAAAATTTTCTCTGGTGCTGTTAATCCATCGGCAAGGACCGTTGATACTTTTGCGGACGATGCACTTCAGTCTCCCGCGGCCAAGAACGTTGGTGATTTTCAGTATTCAACGCAGACGGGCAAGATGACCAAATACAACTATGTTTCATACAAAGAGGGTATATACGTTGGCTATAAGTATTATGAAACTCGGTATGAGGACGCGGTTCTTAACCAAGGAAATGCGGGCAAGTATAACTACGACAGTCAGGTGAAGTTTCCATTTGGATATGGGCTGTCGTATACCGACTTCAGGTGGCAGGATTACAAAGTCAAAGATGATGGGGATAAGTTTAAGCTTAGTGTTCGCGTCACCAATACCGGTAAGACCGCAGGCAAGGATGTTGTTGAATTCTACGCACAATCGCCTTATACCAACTACGATCGCACAAATGACGTTGAGAAGGCATCTGTACAATTGGTCAACTACGCAAAGACCAAGAACTTGGCACCTGGTGCAAGTCAAGTCGTGAGCGCCACGGTCAATAAGACGCAACTTCTCTCTTACGATTCACAGAAGGCGAAGAGCTACATCTTAGACAAAGGGACATACTATTTGACCGCTGCGACCAATGCTCACGAGGCCATCAATAATATTCTCGCCTTGAAAGGAACCACAGCTGACAAATTGTCTGGACAGGCCGACCGTAGTCTAGCCACAACTTGGCTTCCTCAGATGGGCGATAAAGACGTCCAGGTCTTTAAGGCTGATTCAACGACTGGTAATCGGGTGACAAATCAGTTTGATAACGTAAGAGGTAACCTGAAGTACTTGACCCGTCAAGACTGGACGGGGACGTTTCCAACCGCTGACGGACGTCTTAGTGACCAAAAGAGTACATGGGGGAATGCCATTAATAGCAAATCTGCAACCGGGACACCGGAAACCTATACGTGGACTAAAACTGCAAGCAAGAAGCTTTTAAAGCAGCTAGACAGTACAAGCTCCGGTGCGCCTAAGCTTGACACAGGCAAGGTTAAGCTTGTTTATGGCCAGAAGAATGGACTGGAACTAGTCGACTTACGAGGTAAGCCATATAACGATCCAGAATGGAATAAGCTGCTTAATCAGTTAAGTGCAAAGGATTATGAAAGTTTGGTTGCAGACGCGGGTTACAATATTAATCCGATTAAGTCGGTCAACAAACCGTATAACATTGATGCGGATGCGGCTAATGGACTCGTTTATTCTGGGACTGGGCGAATGTATCCTAACTCGATGAACTTGGCTCAAACTTGGAACCGACACTTGGCTACTAAAATGGGTCGAATGATTGGTAACCAAGCGATACTTGGTGGTGCGGACGGGTGGTATGCACCTTCTATGAACATCCACCGTACGCCATTTGACGGACGGAATGGGGAGTATTATTCAGAGGATTCGTTCTTATCTGGCGAGATGGCCTCGGATGAGCTAAAGGGTGCTGCAGAAAAGGGCGTATATGGTTACTTTAAGCATTTCGCGCTTAATGAGCAGGAAAATCACCGAGGCGATACAGATGGGCAGTTTGGGCTAGCAACATGGGCCAATGAGCAGTCAATTCGAGAAATATACTTAACACCCTTTGAGATGTGTGCGAAAAAAGGCTCGTTGCCTGAAAAGTACTATAAGAAAGTTGACGGTAAATATGTGTTGGCAGAGCGGCAGGTACCAATTGCCAAAGCTGTGATGACCTCATTTAACCGAATTGGGGCAACCTGGGCAGGCGGTGATTACGCGCTGTTGACCAATGTTCTGCGCAAAGAATGGGGCTTCCATGGCATGGTTATGACAGATAATGCGATGACCAGTAAATACATGGATGTCAACCAGATGCTCAGCGCAGGAGGCGATGCCAAGCTGATTATTGGAGTTGATCCAACTGGCTACAAGTTCAATAAGAACAATAAGACGGATTACGCATTGGCTCGGCAGGCTGCACATAATATTCTGTATACAAGTGCGAACTCCAAGGTAGTCAACGGCGCAATCCATGGGTCAAAAGTTAAAATTGAAAAATCTACCCTAGATTGGGTAAGAATTGGCGTGACAGCTTTCTGCGTTCTGGTTAGCTTGTTGTTGATTTGGTTCACTTACCGCAGATTTACCAAGAAGGTCGCGTAGTGAGTCGAATCGGGCAGCATTAGAAGTACTTTGACAATACTTTACTCGTTGCCCCGAATTCAATAAGAATACAGAACACCGAAGTCGACAATGATTGGCTGCGGTGTTTTTGTGTGCTCGTGTTATTAAATTAACTTTTCAGATGCTTCTCCCGATACGCGCTTGGCGCCAGTCCCATCAAACTGGAAAAGGCCTTGGAGAACGAGAACTGGTTCTCATACCCGACCGCGCGGGCGACAACTTGGATGGGGTAGTCGGTTTCGCGCAGGAGCTGGCCGGCCTGGTCGATGCGGTACTGCTTGAGGTAGGCCTGGGGCGAGCGGCCGACCTGCTTGGTGAACAGGCGGTGCAGGTAGGTGCGGTCGATGTGCACGATCGCCGCCAGGTTGGCGACGGTGATGGGGTTGCTGTAATTTTGGGAAATGTAGTACAGCACGTACTCGACCAGCTCGGCGCGCGAGCTCGCGGCGGCGGTGCGGGTGTGCTGCGGATAATCGGTGGCCAGCTGATACAGGAACTCGAAGAGCTTGCCCGTCATGATCAGGTTGCGGTTTTCCTTGTGGTTGGAGCCGGTGATGACGCCCCGCGCCGCCGCCAGGGTCTTAGACTCAGGCGTAAAATCAAACAGCGGGGCGTCGGAGGTCAGCGAGGTACCGGCGATGTACTTGTCGGCGCTGCGGCCGGAGAAGCCGACCCACAGGTAGGTCCACGGGTCGTCGTGGTCGGCCTCGAAGTGAATCAGCGTGTGTGGCTCGATCAGAAACCCCTGGCCTTTTTTAAGTGCGTACTGGTGGTCGTGCACGGTATAGGTCCCTTTGCCTGCCAACACAAAATAGATCATGTACCCTGAGCGCACAGTTGGCCCATAGGCGTGGTCGGGCTCGCAGGCTTCACTGCCGCAGGTGTAAACGTTCACGTCCAGGTTGAAGGTGCGATTGGTATTAGAAAAATCATAAATGCGTGGATTTTCGTAGTGTGTCGACATTTGGACATCTCTCCTCGACATTTGAATATATCCAGTTCCAATGTAAGCGATTAACATGACAGTTGTAAATCGATTTGCGAGATTAGCCATTATTGCAGTACGGGGCGGGTAAGCGTTTCACCTTGGCCAAGGCGAAACGCCGCCGCACCCCTAATTCTACTTAGGAGGCACACCGCATGAGTATGCAAGATACGATGACAAACAAGGTCTTACCACTTGCGACCAAGTTGTCAGCTAACAAATTCTTGATCAGTGTTCGTGACGGCATGATGGTTGCTTTCCCAGCCACCATGTTCGCATCGATCATGATCATTGTCCAAAACTTACCGACCACCTTTAGTTTCGCACAGTACGTGCCAAAAGGGGTCATGGATTTTCTGACGAACTTCCTCGGGCCGATTTCCAACGCCACGATGAACATCACGTCACTGTTCGTTGCGTTTGGGATCGCCTATCACTTGGCTGGTAAGCTTCACGCCAACCAGCTGTACGCCGGCGGCATTTCGCTGGCCGCGTTCGCGATGCTGCTGCCGATCATGACCAACAAGGTCAGCTCCTACATCGACATCAACTACCTGGGTTCACGGGGCATGTTCGTGGCGATCATCACCGCGATAATTTCGACGGAAATCTTTGCCGCCCTGGAAAATGCCAACATTACAATTAAGATGCCAGAGTCCGTTCCGCCTGCCATTGCGACGTCCTTCATCGCGATTCTCCCAGGGTCTGCGGCACTCTTGACCTTCACCACGATCCGTTACATTTTCACTTTTACCCAATGGGGCAATGCGTTTGACTTTATCTATGAAATCCTCCAGACCCCGCTGCAAGGGATCGGTTCCACGCTGCCTGCAACATTAGTCGTGGCCTTCTTCTCACAGTTCCTCTGGTGGTTCGGGATTCACGGCACATTGGTTGTTAACTCGGTTGTTCAGCCGATTTACGATGCCTTAGCCCTGCAGAACTACAAAGCATACTCTGCCGGCCAGCCGATTCCCCACATCATCTGCACGACCTTCATGGGTGTGTTTGAAATCACCGGCATGATCCTCGGCTTTGCCCTGGCCATGGGCTGGGTCTTTGCCAAGTCTGCCCGGATGAAGAAGACCATGCGCATGGTTGCCGTTCCTGCGTTCTTCAACATTTCTGAACCTGTTACCTTCGGCCTGCCAATGGTCCTGAACCCAACCATCTTCATTCCTTGGGTCCTCGGCCCAATGGTCATGGTCACAATCGGGTACTTCGCGATGGCTGTTGGCCTGGTACCAAAGCCAATCGGTGCCACAGTCGTTTGGTCCACACCAATCTTCCTGTCTGGCTGGATCGCCGTTGGTTCCTGGCGCGGCGCTGCCTTGCAGCTCGTGCAGGTCGTCGCTTCCACACTGCTTTGGATCCCATTCCTGAGAGTGCTGGATAAGCAGTTCCTGAACGATGAAGCGGCCGGCGAAAAGAAGCTCGAAAAAGAAGCCGCAAAGGGTGAAGCGGCAGCGCAGGCGGCTAAGTAACCTGACTGTTCGTTCACTCATCTGGATTTTGCCAAAGGAGGCCCTGACGATGGCGCTCAAACCCATGACATTCAACATCACGCTGAACACCAAGACACCGCTGCTTTATGAAACGATTTATAAGGAGCAGCTCAAGTATTTTCAGCATTTTGACCCGACGATCGACGAGCTGCACCCCGGTGTGGCGGTTGACGCGGAGATGCTGACGAAGGTGCAAAAAGAAGGCGTGCCGACAAACGTTGAGGTGACCGACCTGGAGCCGGACCGCACGTTTGAAACGCGGGTTTCCTACAGTCAAGGCGATATCGTCATGCGTTACGCCTTGCAGCCGGCGGGCGACCAGACCAAGGTTTTCTACTCGGAGCAAAACAGCTTCAACAAGGCGAACATGATGACCAACTTCTGGCTGGTCAGCTGGTTTTACACCTTCATGTATAAGCACAATTTGAAGAAACGAATGAAAACCATTGAGCAGATCGCAAACGCTGCTCAGTGAGTAATTTTGGCGGGCCAATGCGGACTGAAAGGTCCCACTTGGCTCGCTTTTTTATAGGGCGGGAACCATTTTTCGCCCGGTTAAAAAAGAAAGTAGATGAGACCACTGCTCAAGATATATGACAACCGAATCTTTCATTTGGCCAACGATGCTGTCAGTTACATCCTGTACCTGTTGCCCAATGGCCAGCTCGGCCACTTGTACTACGGGCCGCGGCTGGACGTGGACGAGGCGACGCTGACCGAATACACGAAGCTGGAAAGCAAGTCCGGCGGCACGGTGCATTTTTCGGCCGACAACACGCTGTTCACGCTGGCCGACCAGCTGCAGGAGTACCCGGTGTACGGGACCTCGGACTTTCGCCAAGGTGCAGTGGCGGTATCTCAAAACGCCACGCCGTTATACCTGAACTTCACGTATCAGGGTTACTCGGTCGCGCATGAAAAAAAGCGGGACCTGTGTTTTCCGCGCAGCTTCGCCGAGGCCGGTGCAGTCGACGTCTTGACCATCGACCTGGCTGATGCCGCCCATGACCTGAAACTGCAGCAGCACTACGCGATTTTTGCCCAAGGCGGCGCGGTGGTGCGCTGGCAGACGCTGACCAACACCGGGACTGCGCCGGTCACCATCGACCGCATGCTGTCCGGCGGGCTCGATCTGCCCACGGCCGACTACCAGTTCGTGCAGCTGTCGGGCAACTGGGTCAGGGAGCGCCACGTGAAGGTGCGCCCGCTGGCTCAGGGGACCACGTCAATCGAATCGCAGCGCGGCGCTTCCAGCCACCAGCAGAACCCTTACGTGGCGCTGCAGGCCAAGGACGGCACTTTGAGAAGCGGCGACGCGTACGGGTTCAACCTGATTTATTCCGGCAACTTTTTGGCGCAGGCTGAAGTCAACGAATGGGACCAGACGCGCTTCATGATCGGGATCCATCCCGACCAGTTCGCCTGGCAGCTCGACCCAAGCGCCAGCTTCAGCACGCCCGAGGCCGTTTTGACATACAGCAGCGCCGGGTTGAACGGGCTGAGCCAGGAAAACTCTGCCTTTGCCCGCGACCACGTGATGGCGCCAAAGTGGCGCGACCAGCCGCGGCCGGTGGTACTCAACTCCTGGGAGGCGGCGTACTTCGATTTTGATACCGACATGCTGCTGAAGCTGGCGGCCGCCGGCAAAAAAGTCGGCGTCGACACCTTCGTGCTCGATGACGGCTGGTTCGGCCAGCGCGACAGCGACCGCTCCAGTCTCGGCGACTGGCAGGCGAACAAGCGCAAGTTCCCGCACGGGCTCGCCCAGTTTGCCCAGTCGATTCGCGATCTCGGGCTGGACTTTGGCCTGTGGTTCGAGCCGGAAATGGTGTCGCCGGATGCCAAGCTGCTGGCCGCGCACCCCGACTGGGTCGTGGCCCCGCCGGATGAGCGACGGGCCATTGCGCGCAACCAGTACGTGTTGGATTTTGCCAACCCGACCGTTGTCGATAACCTGTTTGATCAAATGAAGCAGGTGATCGATACGACGAAGCTGACCTACATCAAGTGGGACATGAACCGTAACATCACCGAGGCCTTTTCGCAGTACCTGGCGAAAACTGGGCGCCCGCAAGGCGAGTTCTTCCACCGCTACATCTGCGGCGTGTACGACCTGTACGCGCGGCTGCTCAAGGCCTACCCGGATCTCTTGATCGAGGGCTGTGCCGGCGGCGGTGGGCGGTTCGATTTGGGCATCATGTTCTACTCGCCGATGATCTGGGTGTCCGATGACACCGATGCGCTGGAGCGGCTTAAAATTCAAACCGGCACGGCGCTGGCCTACCCGCTGTCCGCGATGAGCAACCACGTGACCGCCGTGCCGAACGATCAGCTCAACCGCACTACGCCGCTGGCCACACGGTTTAACGTCGCGCTGTTCGGGTCGCTCGGTTACGAGCTCGACTTGACCAAGGAATCACCGGCCGTGCTAGCGGCGATCACCGAGCAGATCAAAACTTACAAAAAGTTGCAGCCGCTGGTGTTGACCGGCCGCTTCGAATTGTTGCGGACGCTTGATGAAGGCGACCACAACACGCTGGCCTGGGCGATGGTGGCTGCCGATGATAGCCAAATCGTTCTGGGGTTCTACCGCGTGCTGGCCGATCCCGATGGCGATGCCGTTGACCGGCTGGCCATCCCGTTTGCCGACCCGCACGCGCGGTATGCGATCAGTGGGCGCGACGCCGTGGTCACGGGCTCGGCGCTCAAGCACCTCGGCCTGCGCCTGCCGTACGAGTTCAACGGTCCCAACGAGGCGGTCGCCGAACTCAAGGGCGATTTTCAGTCGAAAGTCTTGATTTTGACCAAGGAGGCAAACGATGCGCTTTGATGTCGATCAGCGGCTGCTGCACGGCGGCGACTACAACCCCGACCAGTGGCTCGATTATCCGGAGATCTTGAAGCAGGACATTGAGCTGATGAAGCAGGCCCACATCAACACGGTCACGCTTGGGGTGTTTGCGTGGGACGCGTTGGAGCCCACGGAGGGCCAGTTTGAATTCGGCTGGCTGGACCAGGTGTTTGACGAGATCAACGCGATGGGCGGCAACGTGGTGCTGGCAACCCCAAGCGGTGCCCGCCCGCGCTGGCTGTCCGAAAAGTACCCCGAGGTCAACCGCGTCGATGACCGCCTGCAGCGCCACCACCATGGTTTTCGCCACGACCACTGCTACTCAAGCCCGGTTTACCGGCAAAAGGTGCAGGAAATCGACCGGCGGTTGGCTGAGCGCTATGGCAACAATCCGGCGCTTTCTATGTGGCACATTTCCAACGAATTTTCCGGCGAGTGCTTCTGCGACCTGTGTGAGGCCAATTGGCAACAGTGGCTGCGGGATAAGTACGGCAGTCTCAAGGCCGTCAACGACGCCTGGCTGATGAGTTTTTGGAGCGGCCTTTACACCGACTGGCAGCAAATCAAGGTGCCAAGCCAGCTGGCGACGACCAAGACGCATGGCATGGCGCTGGACTGGAAACGGTTCGTGACCGACATGACCATCGACTTTTTCGACATGGAAAAGGCCACGGTCAAGGCCGCCAATCCGGCCGTACCGGTGACCACCAACTTCATGGCGGAAGGCGCGAACGGGGACTTTGTGCCGCTTGAAGGCATCGACTACGCCAAGTTTGCGCAGCATGTCGACGTCGTGTCCTGGGACGCTTACCCGCAGTGGAACAACAACTTCGAGCCGTTTGACGAGACGGCCATGAAGGCGGCATTCGTTCACGACACCTTCTATGGCCTGAAAAACCAGCCGTTTCTGGTGATGGAGTCCACGCCGTCGCGCGTCAACTCGCCGGTGGCCAAGGCCAAGCGGCCGGGCGTGCACGCGCTGAGCTCGTTTCAGCAGATCGCGCACGGCTCGGAAGGAAGCCTGTACTTCCAGTTCCGCCAGGCCCGCGCCAACTCGGAAAAGTTTCACAGCGCCGTCGTCGGCCATGACAACGACCCGCACAACCGCGTGTTCCAAGAAGTCGCGGCGTACGGGGCGCGGCTGGAAAAGCTGGGCGGCGTGCGCGGCAGCAAGCGTCAAGCCCGCGTCGCCATTTTGTACGACTGGCAAAGCTTGTGGGCGCAAAAGCGCGAGGCTGCGTTCGGGCGCGACCGCAAGCGCTACTTCCAGACGCTGGAGGACCACTACGCGTACTTCTGGCAGCATGACATTCCGGTCGCCTTGGTGCCGACCAGCCGCGATTTTTCCGGTTACGATATTGTGATCGCGCCGATGTTGTACGTGATGACGCCGAAACTTGAGGCGCGGCTAAGCGATTACGTGGCTGGCGGTGGGACGCTGGTGTCCAGTTACTTCACCGGCATCGTCGACCCGCACGACACGGTGCTGCTGAACGGTTGGCCCCAGCCGCTGCAAAAGCTGTTCGGCATTCGGCCGACTGAGTTTGACTCGCTGTACGAAGGCGAGCACAACCGTATTGCTTATGCCGGACAGGTTTTCCAAACCAGCGAGTTTAACCAGCTGATGGAAGCGACCGGCGCTACGGTGCTGGGTACTTACGAGGCTGATTTTTACAAGGGCACGCCGGCGGTGACGCGCAATGCCGTTGGTCAGGGCCGTGCTTACTACATCGGGCCGCGCACCGGACGCGATTTTCTCGACGTGTTTTACGAGCGGTTGTGCCATGATCGGGAGCTGCGCGAGACGCTGCTCAAAGAAACCCGGCCGCAGGTGTCGGTGCAGGCGCGTGTCGGCTTGGATCAGACCTACTACTTTATCATGAACATGAGCGCTGAAAAGCAGGCGGTCACAACGACGCAAGCCACTGTCGACGCCGAGTCCGGCCGGCGCGTTGCCGCCGGGCCGCTGAGCCTGCCGGCGTATGGCGTGCGCGTGCTGTGCAGTAAGTAATTAGAAAGCAAAACATCCTCCAACTTCAATGTTGGGGGATGTTTTTGTCGTGGGTTACTGTTTGACGCTGTGAGCATGGCGGGCGGGCTTTTTCGTCGGGAATGGCGCGATTTTGATCTCGGCGCTGACCCGCGTGGTTTCATACGGGAAGTGGACCTCCGAGTAGTCGAACGGTTTGCCTTCCTCGGTGTAGTTGACCTGCTTGATGCCGAGAACCGGGTCGTTCAGCTTGGCCCCAAGCGCTTCAACGTCCTTGGCTGTCGCCTTGAGTGCGTAGACTTTGCGGTGCGAGCCGGCAATTGTGATGCCGTGGGCCCGAAGCGCGGAGTAAATCGAGCCCTTCAGGATTTTCTCGGTAAGGGGCATGATGGCGACCGGCATGATGGTGTGCTCGAACGAATAGGTGCGACCGTCAACGTAACGGACGCGCTCAATGACATAAACCGGGTCGGCAGGGCCAATCATCAGCTGGTGCTGCTCATCCTCGGTTGCCAGCCGCGCGGTGAAGCTGAGGATCTTGCTGGTGACTTTACGCCCCTTCATGGTTTCAGTAGTGCCTACCGGCCGGTTCAG
This sequence comes from Lacticaseibacillus sp. 866-1, assembly GCF_016861825.1. NCBI lineage: Bacteria > Bacillati > Bacillota > Bacilli > Lactobacillales > Lactobacillaceae > Lacticaseibacillus > Lacticaseibacillus sp. 866-1. The sequence goes on from NZ_BOLU01000028.1 coordinate 10,885, forward strand.
CGGCGTGAGGTCCGGCTGATTCGTGCGGAAATCTTTGCGCAAAAAGGTCCCGGCGCCGCGCTTGGAATACACGACGCCGTCCATGATCAGCGACTGAATCGCCTTGCGCACAGTCAGGCGCGTGGTGTGAAAATGGGCCGCCAGCCATTCCTGGCTCGGCAGCAGGTCGCCTGGGGCGTAGTGGCCGCTGGTGAACATTTTTTTAAGTTCTGCCGTGACTTCTTGGTATTTGTACATGTGGATCATCTTCTGTTCTGCGGCCGGCGTTGATTGCCCGACCGCGTTTATAACCTTTTTCGTCGTAGTTCTCAGTGCTTATTTTACACCGTAAGCGTTCTCGGTGCCGATAAAGAAACGGTTGTGACGCAATCGTGCAAAAAAATGAGGCCCCCGTCAACGAGTTTGCCAGGCGGCAATTGTTGGCGGGAGCCTTAGGAAAAATCATTCGGTCTGTTGCCCCAGCTTCAGCCACTTGAGATACTGCTCGTGGCGCACAAGCGGGGTGGTGTAAAGCGCAGGGTCATTTTCAAGTACATCCTGACCGGGAATGGCTTTGATCACCTGCATGTCTGAACCCGGGTCAGGCAGAATCAGATACCGCCGCTCATTGGTCTCGTCGGCGCGCATCTGTTTGAGCAGGTCGGTCCAAAGCCGTTTTTGCTCGGCGAGTTGATGGCTGACATTGCGCGGCGTTTTGCCGTTGACCTTGGTGATCTCGCGCCACTGACTTTGGTAGGCGGAAAAGGTGAGCACACCCCCGGCAAAGCGCTTGTCGAGACCCTCGCTGATGTGCAGGAGGCTATTCGCCGGCCCTGCAGCCCGCCACCATTGTGCCATGTTAAAAATCTTCTTTCTCACGTTTTCAGCCTTGTGCCGGTTGACAGGGGACAGAATCACAAACGGTTGCGGTTCGCCGACCACACTGACAGTTTCCCCGATACGGGCCGTTGACTGGGCGAAGTCGCGGCCGAACGGAAAATAAAACTGGTTGCGGGTGGGCGGGTCCGCAAGGCGCGCCGCGCGCTCACTCTGCGCCTCGGTCGGATTATCCAGGTCGATGTCGGCATACTTGAGTACGTAATGGACCAAATCCAGCTCGCCGAACCGACCGTCCTGGGTCATAATCGTGGCGGTTTGGCCGCCTTCAATCAGGCCTTCAAAAAAGTACCTAGTCATGATGGTTTGCCTCCTCGTAAGAGAGCCATGCTTGTTGTTGTTTTTGTAAACTAGGCGGCACTGGTGGCAAGACGTCAACCGGCCGCCCTGCTGCTAGCCAGGCTCGCCGGAAATGTCGCAGTGAGTTTAACGATTCGCGGCGGTGCGCCGAATCGAGCGTCTGTTTTTTGGCGACGGTCGGCTCGCGAGCCTTGGCCTTGATCACCACTTGTTTTCCCGGTTGGTCGACCTTTGTCTTCCGCGGATAAATGAGGCGCGGCTGGGCCCCGACCGTTCGCGCGACATTAAAGGGTGCCCGCAATAGATAAGTCGTTCGACCCCCAGCCAAGAGCGCGGGCAGTGCGTTGCGCCGAATTGTCAGCTGCTTATCATGCATCCGCGCCAGCAGTTCCAGCCAGACTCGGCCTTCTCGGGCAAAAATGCGGTTCTCCTGGTTCTGCAACGTGTTTAGACTGATGTTTCCGGCCAGGTATTCGGCCCGCCATTTTGCGGCGCGAGCGAGCTGGTTTTCGCGGCGGAGCAGGCCGGTGTTAAAGGCGTGTAAGGTGTTTTGATCGACTGTTAAGATTTCCTGCCGCGTTTTTTGAATGGCTTTGTACTGTTTGGTTTTGGTGATATTCACGGCGGCGACTTGCCCCGTTGCTCGCAGCCGCTCACCTAAGGTCCACACGGTTTTCTGCCACGCCACCGCCTGATTGAATTCGACTTGAATCGGCTGACTGGGGATGGCTAACTGCTCTTCGCGCCTGTCCCAAAACGCATCCGCGTAGACAACCAGCATCGGCATTTGCTCAAGCTCGCCGCCGGGATCGATGACATAACTGAGATGCGCGTTCATTACCCAGCCCTCAATCGTCAACAGCACTAGTTCCTGAGCCATGGTTAGTCCCTCCTTTCAGATGTTTGGGGTCAGTGTAAGCCCCGCCTTGAAGGAAAGAAAATAATATGCTTGAGTAGTTTTGATCAAGCATCATATAAGAAAAATTGCTTATGGTGTCTCTTAACTCTGGGACAATGCATTGATATGGAAGAATACTGTGAAATTTCAGGCAAAAACATTTACAAAATTGACAATAAAATAATTGACAGCGGTTTCAACGACGTGTTATTCTGCATTTGGATGACGGGTGGGTGAGGAAGGAACAACCTCATCAGCACCACCCTGAAACTACCTGGCGATCCGACCTATATCATGGGGTTGACCAGGCATGCCGAGCCGCCGATCGGTTGGCTAAGAAGCCCATACTCCAATGTATGGGGTCCTTTCAGGACGCATGGCAGGATGCTGCTATCACTTTCCTAACTTAATAAAGCGACTCGAAGCGGCAACGTAACGGGGATAGCAGGCGGGGGAAACTCCGCAATAAAAAGCCACCGGGGAAATCCCGGTGGCAGGGGACACCATTTCGAGAGGGATGGTGCCCTTGTTGTACGTTCATTTATGAAAACACGTTGATGTCTGACCGCCTTTCTTGGAAATTTCAGGAAAGGCGGTCTTTCCACAGGAACTATTTTGCTGTCGTCTGCTCATGCAGAATCTTCGCCAGATACTCCAAAATAAACAGGCACGGCACCTGCGACGTGACGTCCTGCTCGACGTAATGCTCCTTGGCAATGTCGGTGGCGATGTTCACGTCGGTCAGGCGGGCGACGGTGGAGTGCGCGGAGTTCGTGATGGACAGGGTGTGGCTGTCGCGGAATGACAAGTTACTCAGATAGCTGATTACCTCGGGCGTCTCGCCGGATACGGACAGGGCGATCACGCAGGTTTTATCCAGCAAGGCCTTGGGAAAATAGCGCTGCGGATAGGTGACGGGGTCTTCAATGCGCACGGCCATGTGAAACAGCGAGGAGAAATAAAGCGCGCCATACTCAGCCATCACGTTGGAGGAGCCGACACCGATGAACAAGACCAGCTCGCACTGCTTGAGCAGCTGCACGGCGGCCTGGATCTTCGCGTCAAAATCGGGCGTCGTCACGCGGTTGAAGAAGTTGATGTACATGCCGGGGTCAACTGGCGTGGGCCGAGTCTGGGCGGCGGTTTGTTCCTGCAGCAGCTTGAGCCGAATTTTGAATTCAGTGAAGCCTTGGCACTCGAACTTGCGGCAGAAACGTTGCACCGACGCCGTGCTGGTGTGGGTGTTGGCGGCGAGCTCGCGAATGCGCATGTAAATCACCTTGTCCAGGTTTTGCAGGACGTACTTATAAATCGCCAAGTCGATGTCGGATAGCTCGACGGCGTGGTCGAGAAACAGCATGTGAATCACCTCGCTTTCAGTTTACACTACCTGATACGACCTGTATTGAAAACGTTACAACAACCCAATTGACGATACAGTACCCGCATACTGCCAGAACGTTGAACGCCGCCCCAGACGCGCTATATTGAAGACGGTAGCAAGTGAATCTTTTTGAAAAAGGGTGAGTCAGATGGCAAAACGTGCCATAAAGATTGCGACAATTGGTGGCGGTTCAGGCTACACGCCGGAGCTGGTGAAAGGCTTTTTGGACCGGTACGATGAAATGCCGGTGCGCGAGCTGTGGCTGGTCGATGTGCCAAGCGGTGAGGAGAAGCTCAACGTGATCGGGGCCATGGCAAAACGCATGGTCAAGGCGGCAGGTAAGCCGATGAAAATCGTCACGACGCTGGACCGTGAGGCCGCGCTGGCCGATGCCGATTTTGTCACGACGCAGTTTCGCGTTGGCCAGCTGCCGGCGCGCGTCAACGACGAGAATATTCCAATCAAGTACGGCACGCTGGGGCAGGAGACCAACGGCGCCGGCGAGTTGATGATGGCGATGCGCTCGATTCCCGTGCTGATCGACATTGTGCACGACATGGAGCGGCTCTGCCCGGAGGCGTGGCTGATCAACTTTGCCAACCCGGCGGGGATGATGACCGAGGCGGTGCTGCACTACACGAACTGGACCAAGGTCATTGGGCTTTGCAACGGGCCGGACAACATTCGCCGCGATATCGTCAAGGCGCTGGACGTCGACCCGGCGCGCGTTTACGTTGAGTTCATCGGCCTGAACCACTTGGTGTTCGCCAAGCACATCTACCTCGACGGCCAGGACGTGACGGCACATGTGATCAAGCTGGTGACCAGCCAGAAGCAACGCGTTGACAATCCCGGCATCGGCAACTGGGACGGCGACTTTTTGCAAAGCCTCGGTGTGATTCCCATCAGCTATCTGCAGTATTACTGGAAAAATAAACAGGTCGTCGCCGAGGAGCAGCGGGCGGCGGCGCACGAAGGTAGCCGGGCGGTCGTGGCCGAGCGGCTGGAGAAGCAGCTTTTCGACATTTACCGCGACCCAACGCTGGTCACCCTGCCGGAAGAGTTGAAAAAGCGCGGCGGGTCGGGTTACAGTCGGGCCTCTTGCAACCTGATTTACTCGATATACGCCGACAAGCGCGACGTGCAGGTCGTCAACGTCGCGAACAACGGTGGCTGCCTGGACTTGGCACCGGACTCGGTGATGGAAATGAATTGCATCATCACTGGTCACGGCCCGGTGCCGCTTGCGACCGGCCATCTGCCGCAGGCGTGCGCCGGCATTGTGCACGAGATGAAGAGCTTCGAGCAGGTAGGGTGCCAAGCGGCGGTTTCCGGGGATTACGCCACTGCGCTGAAGGCCCTGACCATCAATCCCGCGGTTCACTCTGACGTTGACGCACGGCCGCTGCTCAACGAGCTGCTGGTGGCCAATGAGCAGTACCTGCCACAAGTCGACCTCGCCAAGCTGCGGGCCGACGGTACCTTAAAGTAAACGAAAACCCCGTTGCGGCATAGGCTTTTCTATGCGGCAGCGGGGTCTTGTTTTGCCTTGGCGGCGAAATTATTCGCCAGGCTTGTAGTCTTCGTCAATCACGAGCACCGGCTTGATGGTCTTGCCGGAGCGGGAATCGGCGTTGGCTTCGTTGATCTGGTCGAACTTGTAGAACTTCTCGGTCTTCGGGAAGTCGAACATGCCCATCTTGTAGAAGTCAATGAGGCGCGGAATGTCGATTTGCGGGACCGAGTCGCCCATGTTGACGCCGACGATCTTCTTGTCGTCCACGCACAGGTCGTTCCAGGTGTCGACATCGATGTGGTGCGGGGTGACGGCGATGGTTGCCGTGGTGCCACCCTGCGCAAGGACCTTGATGGAGTTTTCCATGACGGCGGTGACGCCAGTCGTGTCAACGGCCCAGTCAACGCCGCGGCCGCCTGTTAGGTCCTGCACGGCCTTGACCACGTCAACGTCCTTGGAGTTGATGACGTCGGTGGCACCGAGCTCCTTGGCGAGCGCCAGGCGGGAGTCCACGATGTCGATACCGATGACCTTGACGCAGCCGGAAATGCGGCCGGCCATCATGGCGGCAAGGCCAACGGCGCCGGTGCCGAAGACGGCGATCGTGTCGCCAGGTTTTGGCTTCAGGGTGTTCAGCACGGTGCCGGAGCCCGTCACGTAGCCGCAGCCCAGCGGGCCGAGGGTGCGCAGGTCGAGATCTTTGTCGACCTTAACGGCGTTGCGCTCACGCACCACGGTAGTCGTGGTAAACGAGGACTGGTCGAACATGTCCGCGACGTGGTGGCCATTTTCGGTGAAGTGGCTGGAGCCGTCCGGCCGAATACCCGACAGGTTGTTGTGCGCGTAGTTCTCGCACTGGGTCGGGATGCCCTTCAGGCAGGACTTGCAGTTCCCGCAGGCGTAAAAACTCAGTACGACATGGTCGCCTGGCTTGAACTGGGTGACTTCCGGGCCGACCTTCTCGACGATGCCGGAGCCTTCGTGGCCGAGGACGATTGGGTAGTCGATGACGGCGTCGCCAATGCGCAGGGCCTCATCCGAGTGACAGATGCCGCTGGCAACCATGTGGACCTGGATGTCGTCCGGGCCCATCTCGGCGAGTTCGACGTCATCTTTGATCTCGAAATCCGCGTTTTGCTTCTCTACAACAGCTGCTTTGATCTTCAAATTACACACTCCCTTGAGGTTTCATTTGGCACACTGTTCATTATTTCACAATTTTTTCGAAAAGTGAAGCGCTTCCATTAAATTTTCATCAGCGTAGATTAGGGCGGGCCGGTTGCACTCACTAGGTTAAACTATTATGATAAAACCTAATTTGCCGGCAGGAATCTGTCGGGCAATCTGGTTCATTAAAGGAGCACGTTCATGAAAAAAATCCTTAAGGCACTCATCGCCGCCGCTGCCGTCCTCAGCATCACCGTGCTGGCCGGCTGCACGCTGTTCGAGCACAAGACGACGCTGGTCAACACCCAGGTCGCCGGCGCTAAGACGACAATGGTTTACTACACGAAGCGCAATTCAGATAAGGTCCAGCAGCAAAGCCTGACCAGCGAGAACGACTTGACCAAGCTGATCGGCTCCAAAAAGAAGAAGGACCTAGACTCCGCCTACAATTCACTGAAAAAATCGGTCAACAGTTACAAGGGCCTCAAGGGCGTGACGACCAAGGTGACGCGCAAAGGCAACACGGTCACCCAAAACATCACGATTGACTACACCAAAGTTGACATGCAAAAGCTCAAGGACGCGCAGGGCTTGGATAAGGGCACCAAGAACACCGTCAGCTTGAAGGATTCGGTCAACACACTGAAGGCGGCAGGGTTTAAAGAGCAATAGCAACACGAAGTCGGTCAGAGATGGCCGATTTTTTTGTCCGCCTGCAACAAAAAACAGCCTAGAATCAGGCTGCCATCACTCCAGATATAACCGCCGCAGATCGGCAATATCGCTGTCCGCCAGCGCCAAATGCCGCTTGGCGTATTCTTCCCAACTGCCGTACTTCTTGACGACCTTTTGCACAGTTTCGAAGTAGCTGTCATCGGCGGGCTGCGAGTTCATGCCGGTCACCATGCGATCCGCCATCGGCAGGTCGGCGGCGGATTGCTCGTCTTTGAAGCGATCCAGCAGGATATCGTTGGTGACAATGTAATCCTGGTGGGCCACTTTTTCGGGCACGCCGAGCAAGCCCTCGATCAGCATCGCGACGACGCCGGTGCGGTCCTTGCCAGCAAAACAGTGAAACAGCGTCGCGCCGGTTTCGTTTTGGACGATAAGCTGGATCGCCCGCCGCAGCATTTTCGCCGTGCGCGGGTCGGTCGCCATGTACTGGTAGGACAAGCGTGCCAGCTCAAACTTTTTGGCGGTGTCCGCGCCGCGAAATTCCTCCTGAAAGTGGGGATGGTCGGCGAAGGGGTAAAGCGACAGGTTGTAGTAAGTCACGCCGGGCAGCTTGACGTCCGGCGCGTTGTCCGAGTTGTCCGCCTGGCGCAGGTCGAGGTCCTGGTTGAGCCCGACTTCCAGCATGTGCTGCTGCACTTTTTCCGGCATGAAGGTGATCAGGCCGGAGCGGTACAGGCGGTGGCGGCGAATGGTGCGGCCGTCCTTGGTGTGGTAGCCGCCCATGTCGCGCAGGTTGATTGTGCCTTCCAGTTCAATTAAGTGTCCCTTGGTTTCTGCCATTGCTGAATCCTCCCGTTGATGGTCGTCTTCAGTTTAGCATTTACGCGCGAAGCCGATTGCTCAATTTGTGCCATCAGGCTGAAACGGGCTGATTCGCAGGAGCTTTTCTTCGGGGAAAATTTTGCCGCGGCGGCTAAGTTCGACCCAGTAGGACACACCGTTGATCTGCATGGCGTAGGCGGCGGTGCCGGCCCAGCCCTGGTCGTCGGACTGCAGCACCACCCGGTAGTGGTCTGACTGCAGCGCCTGCGCGGTTTCCGGATCCGTGTACCGGTTCAGGTCGCACTGCTTGGCGTTCAGCGTGTTCAAAGTCGTGCTGCGGGCCACGAAATCCGGCCATAAGGCGACGCCAAACCCGATGCCACCCACCACCAGCAGAGCGGACAGGGCAATCAACAGTTTTTTGAACATTTTCCGCTCCCTCCCCAGTTCTTGCTTCACCATTACGATAGCATGGTGCCAGGCGTGCGGGTGGTTAAGTGTGTGTTAAGACTGTTGTCTTGTCGCGCTTTGCGTTAAAGTTATCACAAGAGGAGTTGACCATTATGAATAGTGCAGAACGGCAGGCTCAGATTCAGATGCAGCTGAGCACGGCGAAAAAACCGATCACCGCGACCACTTTTGCGGAAAGTTTTGGCGTGTCACGGCAGACCATTGTGGGCGACATCGCCCTGATGCGCGCCCATGGTGAGGAACTGGTCGCCACGCCGCGCGGGTACATGTACGTCGAGGACGCCGCGCATGAGGCCATTATTGTCTGCCGCCACACCCCGGCGCAGGCGGGCGACGAGTTGAGCCGCATTGTCGATAACGGCGGCGCGGTGCTTGACGTCATCGTCGACCACCCGCTCTACGGCCAGCTGCGCGGTGAGCTGCAGATTCGCACGCACGCCGAAATCAACCTGTTTCTCGGCCGCATGCGGAAGAATAAGGGAAAAATGCTCTCGGAGCTGACCGACGGCATTCACTTGCACACGATCGCCTACGAGACGCCCGCCCAGCTGACGGCGATTCAGGCGTCCCTGCGCGAGGCCGGGTACCTTTATGAAGAGACCAGCCGCTAGCCAGCCATTTTTCGCAAACCTGACGCGGTGGTTCGGCGTCTTGGTTTTAGTGTTGCTTCTGGCAGGTTGCAGCCAGGCAGTGAAGAAGACCGTGTTTGAGAAGAGCGGCGGCGGTGAGACCACGACGATGGTCTTTTACACGCGCGGCCGCTCTGACCGCGTCGACAAGCAGGTCACCACGCTGGACCTTGATTTCGTCAAAATTGTGGGCAAAAGCGCGGCTAAAAAAGAAGCTGAGCGCTGGCGGCGAGTAGTGAGGGCCGATGCCAAGGCTCACGACAAGCTGCGCGGCGTGACCGCCAATGCGACGTTTGCCGGCACGAAGGCCCGGGAGGTGGTCACGGTCGATCCAGCCCGAGCCAGTATGAAGAAGTTGGCGCAGGCGGACGGCCAGCCGAGTCCCGGCAAGGTCGATCACATCAGCCTGGATAATGTCTCGCACACGTTGGAGCAGGACGGGTACAAGAAAGTTAAGCGGTGAAGGGGGGCGGCTGATGAGCCGGCCTTTTTTGTCGTGGGTCTGAGGTGCGCTCGGCTTCGCAGCCTTAGTCGCGCTCAGCCGAGCAACGTCCGAGTGTCCAGCTACGCTCAAGCCCTCGGCGCCAAAGAACGGCGCCAATGCCTTGAGCTAGGCTAGCCATCGGACTAAGTGCGCTCGGCTTCGCAGCCTTTCCTTAATAATATGTTAAACTGTAAGGGCACATTAAAGCGATTAGCAGCACTGCGAAAGCGAGTTAGCGAGGACTATGAAAAAATTACTTGAAAAAATTACGCTGCCGTCTTTTTTAGAAGACGTGCGGCTGCGTTATCTGGCGCTGATCATGACCGGCCTAGCCGTGGTCGACGTGGTGATCGCGGTCTTCATCAAACCCTGGCTGGGTCTGCTTTTGTTCCTGTTCCTGCTCGGCCTGGTCGTGGCCACGTTCTTCACCCTGGAACGCATCACGGTGTCGACCAATAAATACATCTCTGACCTGTCCTACCGCATCAAGCGCGGGGAGCAGGAAGCCCTGATCAAGATGCCGGTCGGGATCCTGATTTTTGACCAGAAGATGAACGTGGAGTGGGCGAACCCATACCTGCTGCAGTACTTCAAGGATGAGGACATTCTGGGCCGGCCGTTGAAGGACATCGACGGCGAGCTGGCGGATGTCATCACCGCGCACCAGGACGACACAGAGCTGTCCGAGGTTCACTGGGGCGGTCACGACTTCAACCTGACGGTGCAAAAGCCGATCGGCGTCGCGTACCTGATGGACATCACGCATTACGCTCAGATCGAGGAAAAGGCAAAGGGCGAGCGCATCGCCATCGGCCAGGTGTTCCTGGATAACTACGATGAGGTTACCCAAACCATGGATGACCAGGCAACGACGAACCTGAACTCCTATGTTACCAACCAAATGAGCGACTGGGCCAACAAGTTCGGCATGTTCGTCAAGCGCGTGGCCAACGACCGCTTCCTGATGATCGCCTATATGCGCTCGCTGGAAGCCGTTGAGGCCGACAAGTTCAAGATTCTCGATACGATCCGCACCGAAACGTCGAAGCAGAATTATCCACTGACGCTGTCGGTCGGGATTGCGTACGGCGACTCGGACCTGGCGCAACTGGCGATCACGTCGCAGTCGAACCTGGACCTTGCGCTCGGCCGCGGCGGCGATCAGGTCGTCGTCCGCGCGAAAAATGCCCAGGCCCGTTTTTACGGCGGCAAGACGAACCCGATGGAAAAGCGCACCCGCGTACGGGCCCGCATGATTTCGCAGGCCTTGCAGGAGCTGTTCAAGCAGACGGACAAGATTTTTGTCGTCGGGCACGATCGGCCTGACATGGATGCGATCGGCGCCAGCCTTGGCATTCGCCGCATCGCCCAGATGAACGGCAAGGAATGCTACGTCGTGATCAATCCCGAGCACCTGCACTCTGACGTCGAGCGCCTGATGGGCGCAGTTGGCAAGAATCCGGACATTGGTAACGCCATCGTCACGCCGGAAGCGGCGCTGACCGAGGCCACCGACAAGTCTCTATTGATCTTGGTCGACCACTCGAAGCGGTCGATCACGGCGGCGCCGGCGCTGTTCGACCGCCTGGCGACGCGCACGGTCATCATCGACCATCACCGCCGCGGCGAGGAGTTCCCAGAAGACCCGATGTTGGTTTACATCGAGCCGTACGCCAGCTCAACGTGTGAGCTGATCACCGAAATGTTCGAGTACCAGCCGAAGGGCGTGGCGACGTTGTCCAAGCTTGAGGCGACGGCGATGCTGGCCGGCATCACGGTCGACACCCACAACTTTGCGATGCGCACTGGCACGCGGACGTTTGACGCCGCGTCGTACCTGCGCAGCCTGGGCGCCGATCCGCAGATGACGCAGAACTTTTTGAAGGAGAACGTCGACTCGTACATTCAAAAGAACCACCTGATTGACACGATTGAAATGATCGCGCCAACTATGGCATTATGTACGGGTGAAGAGACTCAGACGTATGATCCGGTCATCGCGGCCCAGGCGGCGGACACACTGCTGTCGCTCAACGGCATAGAGGCCAGCTTCGTGATCACGCGGCGGTCTGATTCAACCGTGGGCATCTCTGCGCGCAGCCTTGGCAACATCAACGTGCAGCTGATCATGGAAAAGCTTGGCGGCGGCGGTCACCTGAATAATGCGGCGACTCAGCTTCAAGGCAAAACCATCGTGCAAGCGACGGCGATGCTCAAAGACGCCATCAAGACGGAAAAGGAAGAAAACTAGGGAGGCCATCTTATGAAAGTGATTTTTACGCAGGACGTACGAGGCAAAGGTAACCGTGGCGAGGTCAAAGAGGTCCCGGATGGCTACGCACAGAACTTCCTGATCAAAAACGGTAAGGCCAAGCCGGCCACTCCGCAGGCAATGAGTGCCTTGCGCGGCCAGCAGAAGCTTGAAGAGAAAAAGGCGGCTGAACATCGCGCCGAGGCCGAAGCCGTCAAAACTAAGCTCGAAGACGACAAGACGGTCGTGCAGATCCAAAGCAAGGCCGGCGAGGACTCCCGGCTGTTCGGCTCGATCCCAAGCAAGCAAATCGCCCAGGCCCTGGAAAAGCAGTACCAGATCAAGGTCGATAAGCGCAAGATGGACCTGCCGGAGCCGATTCGTGCCCTTGGTTTCCGCAATGTAACGGTTCACCTGTACCCAGGCGTCGACGCCAGGATCCGCGTTCACATCACCGCGCAGAAGTAGTAGCGGGCAAGTTGTTCACCATGCTATAATGGAGACACAAAAGGCGCCGTGCGCGAACACGACGCCCCTGGGTCACCCGCCGCTGAACCCGGTGGTCACCTTCAGACTTTAGATTGATTCTTCAGTCGTCTGGCTTATGGCCGGGCGGCTATTTCTTTTGGTCGCGGCTGATGACGATGTAAGCAATTAACGTGCCAAATTGAAACAGCAACGTTAACACTTCAAACGTATTCACGCGTCCTCCATTCTGGAGGCCCCCAAAATAATAACATAGGCATCACCTCCAATTTGAGTCTGAAAGGTGTGCCACCGCACGGCGGGCTAGCATAGGATACCATGTCAGTGCACTTTTTTGATTCATAGCGGGTGTCATTTAATTGACGTCTAATGTTGTGCTGGCGGGATGCTGACCTACTTTTTCCTGGCGGTCGGTCTGTTGCTAAACCCTGCGGCGTAAACTAAACTATATAAGATAACTCACGATGTAAGAAAAGGAGCCCTCGAGCATGGATAATCAGATCCGGAACATGCCACCGCAAGATACAGACGCCGAAAAAGCGCTTCTCGGGGGCATTTTTCTGAGCCCAAGTTCGCTTGCGACGGCCGAAGAGTTCCTCGTGCCGGAGGCTTTTTATAAGCGCGCAAACCAGCTCGTATTCGCCGCGATGTCCGACCTGTCGTTGAACGAGGAAGGCATCGACGTGGTCACGGTTAAGAATTACCTGGACGACCACAACCAGCTCGATGACGTCGGTGGCGTGCCGTATTTGATGGAGCTGTCCGACGCCGTCCCAACGCCAGATAATGTGGTCTATTACGCCAAAATTATCGCGGACAAGGCGCAGTTGCGCCAGCTGATCGATGCCGCGACGAAAATCATCCAGCAGAGCTACGACGATCCCCATGACGTACAAGCGCTGATGGAAAACGCCGAATCGGCGATCATGAAGGTCAACGATGGCAACCAGCAAGGCGGGTTCCGCCCCATCAAAGACGTGCTGAACCTGACCATGAACGAGATCGACAAGTTGGCGCAGGGTGATCAGACCATCACGGGACTGCCGACTGGCTTCAAGGCCCTCGACGAAATCACGACCGGCCTGCACGACGATGAGCTGATTATTTTGGCCGCCCGCCCGGCCGTCGGGAAAACGGCGTTCGCCCTGAATATTGCGCAAAACGTCGGTACCAAGACGCCGAAGACTGTCGCGATGTTTTCGCTGGAAATGGGGGCGGAGTCCCTGGTCAACCGCATGCTGTGTGCGGAAGGCAACATCAACTCGCAGCACCTGCGCACGGGCCAGCTGACCCCTGACGACTGGAACAGTCTGGTCGTGGCGATGGGCAGCCTGAGCAATGCCTCGATTTTCATCGACGACACCCCAGGCATGCGCGTGGCACAGATTCGCTCCGAGTGCCTCAAGCTCCAAAAGGAAATGAAGGAAAAGAAAACCACAGACAAGAATGGTAATCAGGAAAAGGGTGCTCACCCCTTGGGCCTGGTCGTAATCGATTACCTGCAGCTGATCGAAGGCACCGGCGAAAACCGGCAGCAGGAAGTCTCCGCGATTTCGCGTCAGCTGAAAAAGCTGGCCAAGGAGCTGCACTGCCCGGTCATCGCACTGTCGCAGCTGTCGCGTGGCGTTGAGCAGCGCCAGGACAAACGGCCAGTGCTGTCCGATATTCGTGAATCCGGGTCGATCGAGCAGGATGCCGACATTGTCGCGTTCTTGTACCGCGAGGACTACTACCGCGACGGTGAAGGCGGCGACGACGATGACGCCGACAATACCAACAACAATGCCCAGGGCAACGGCGACGAGCCGGATGTTGGCCCAATTGAAGTCATCATCGAAAAGAACCGTTCGGGCGCGCGCGGTACGGTCAAGTTGCTGTTTGTGAAGTCCTATAACAAGTTCAGTTCGCTGGCACCGATGCAAGAGTAAGGCTGCGAAGCACTGGCGAACTTAGCGGGATGGATAGCCGCTATGCATGTCAGACTGTACGCCGTGAACGGCTACAGTCTGATCATAGCTCAGTGCATTGAAGCCGCACTTTGGCTTCGAGGCGCTGAGCGTAGCTATCCACTCCCGCGTTGCCAGTGCGGAGCGCGACTAGGCGTACCACCCTGTTGCCCGACTGAGTGATACGACGGATGTACACTTAGTCGCGCTTCGGGTCTGCAACGGGGAAGCATCTAGCAGCTACGCATGTCAGCCAGTAACTCGCTTTGCGAGACTGGCTGATCAACGCCCACCGCCTCGGCGCCAAAGAACGGCGCCAATGCGGTAGGCTAGGCTAGCTGTTTCCCTAAGCGCGCAGACCCTACGCAACCTCACAGAAAGGAGGTCCCCACCATGGATGCAATTTTGATGAGTCTCATGACTGCCCTCAACGAGCAGCTTTTGATCAACGTCTACCAGCGCGACACCGATGATTTTTACACTGGTTACGTACAGTCGCTGGGCAAGCAGCGGGTGCTCCTTTCGACGTACAACGACGCGGGGATCGCCGACGGGGCGGTGCTGATTGCGTTCACCGCGATCGATCAGGTCGAGTTCGCCGGGGATGACCTGGTCGACATGTCGTTTCGCATGCGCGTGGCGGCGGAGAAGCATTTTCTCACCATGGCGGAGCCGAGCCCCGAGCTGCATTTTGACCCGCGCAAAAGCCTGATGCACCAGCTGGCCGCCCAGGCGCAGCGAACGGGTGAGGTAATCCTGGTGATCCTCGCCGATGATGACGCGTATCTGGAAGGCCAGGTGACGGCCGTCGCGGAAGGACGCATGACGCTGTCCGTGTTCAACAAGTTCAATTACACTGATGTGCGCTACATGCAGGTCGATTTCAGTGACGTACTGGTGGTCGAGTTTCAGGGCCTTGAGCTGCATTTGGAAAGTCAGCTGGTTCAAAAACGCGACGAACTGCGCCACGTCGTCACTAAGATCGTGCAAAACGACGGCCAGCTCAAGTCCGTGTTCACGGATGCGCAGGCCGCCGGCACACTGCTGGCGGCGATGCCGAAGGGCGGGGACGACCAGTTCTATGTCGGCACGGTCAAGGCCATCAACGACAGCGTGGTCGTGCTGCGGCTCAAGGACATGGCGGGTCAGTTCGGCGGTTACGTGGCGCTGCGGCTCACCAGTCTGCAAAGTGTGACGCTGGCGTCGGATTACCTGCAAACGGTTCGCGCGTACAGCGACTGGATGATGGCCAATCACCTGGAAAAGCAGCCGGTGCTGAACGCGGACCGCGAGTTTGACAGCTCCTCAGACCTGTTTCAGAGTCTGATCCAGGAGGCGGCGGCCTTCGAGCGGGTGGTGCGCGTTCGCACCAAGGACGATGACGACCACCTGATGGGCGTGCCCGAGGCGGTCGGCCCTGCCAACTTTGAGATGCAGCTGCCGAGTGACAGTGAGCCGGCCCTGGTCGCGTTTGATGACGTGCAGGAGATCGCGTTCGGCCACATCTATGCCTACCTGCAGGAAGCGCGGCTGCATCACGAACGGTAATTCGGTTATTTTTGAATATTGAAAAATCCGGACACAAATTGTTCGGATTTTTTGTATTCTTTTTAAATTTAAAAAATTAACATTCGGGTTTAGGCTTGAAAGCCAGCCGCAATGTTGTTATCATACTGAGTGGCAATGAGTGGCATTTACCAATCGAGACGAAGGAGCGAGCAGTCATGGGAACAGTCGTAGTTGTTGGCACACAGTGGGGCGACGAAGGTAAGGGGAAAATTACCGATTTCCTCAGCCAAGGCGCGAAGATCATCGGCCGCTATCAAGGCGGGGACAACGCCGGGCACACGATTCACCAGGGCGGTCAGGTGTACAAGCTGCGGCTGATCCCCAGCGGCATCCTGCATTCACACCAGCTGTCCGTGATCGGCAACGGGGTGGTCGTCAACCCGAAGAGCCTGGTTGAAGAACTGGCGCACCTGCGCGAGCAAGGCGTTGCCGGCGATAACCTGCGCGTGTCCGACCGGGCGCAGGTCATCCTGCCGTACCACATCGCGCTGGACAAGCTGCAGGAAGCGGCCAAGGGCGCGGACAAGATTGGCACCACCAACCGCGGCATCGGCCCGGCGTACATGGACAAGGCCGCCCGCGTCGGCATTCGCATCGCCGACCTGCTTGACCGGGAGACTTTTGAGGAAAAACTGCGCGCCAACCTCAAGGAAAAGAACCTGCTGTTCACCAAGATTTACGACGCTGAACCGATGAATTTTGACGACATTTTCGAGGAATACTACGGCTATGGTCAGCAAATTAAGCAATACGTCACTGACACGTCCGTCGTGCTGAACGACGCCATCGACCACGGCGAAAACGTACTGTTTGAAGGCGCGCAAGGCACCATGCTTGACGTTGACCAGGGCACCTACCCGTTTGTCACTTCATCCAATCCGGCCGGTGGGGTCACCACTGGGTCTGGTGTTGGCGCGTCGAAGATCGATCGCGTGGTCGGCGTGGCCAAGGCATACACCTCGCGTGTCGGCGACGGCCCGTTCCCAAGCGAGCTGTTTGACGACGATGGCAGCTTCATTCGTGAGGCCGGCCACGAGTACGGCACCGTCACCGGCCGTCCGCGTCGTATTGGCTGGTTCGACGCCGTGGTGGTCAACCATGCGCGCCGCGTTGCCGGAGTCACTGATCTCGCGCTGAACTCGATCGACGTCCTGACTGGGCTCAGGACGGTGAAGATTTGCACGGCCTACGATCTGAACGGCGAGACCATCACGCGCTACCCGGCGTCACTCAAGGAGCTGGCGGCCTGCAAGCCGATTTACGAGGAGTTGCCCGGCTGGGACGAGGACATCACCGGCGCCAAGACGCTGGCCGACTTGCCCGAAAACGCCCGCAATTATGTGAAGCGCATCGTTGAACTGACCAACGTCGACCTGTTGACGTTCTCAGTGGGCCCGGACCGCGAGCAGACCAATGTGCTGGCAGATATTTGGCAGAAATTCTAACGTCAGGCTAAAAATGCCCCCGGTTCGCGTCGGTGCGAACCGGGGGCATTGCTGTATGCGTGTGAGTTAGTGCCAGTGCTGCAATCCCCCAAAAACCAATATCGCCGCACTCAGCAGCAGGCGCACGACCAGATGCGACCAGTGGATGTGGCCGTAGCGCTGATAGCCCTGGGCAATGGCCGCAGCCAGCAGCAGAACGATAGCGACTAGAATCGCCCAATGCCACCGAAGACCAAGTAGCAAAAAAATCGCCGCGGCTAAGCTGACCCAGTTTACCAGTACAGTGGGTTGCCAGTCAGCAATGACGGCAAAGATGGTGAGTGCTGCATAGACTACGATGAGGATGTTAAGTATCATCCAGTTCGCCTCCTTGATTGACCTGATTTTTCTCAGTTTATACCACGTGGGACTGAATCCGCATCAAGGGTGCAAAAATGCCCTCCCAGCGTTAACTGGAAGGACATCAGTCGGTGAAAAGACTGAATTTATTTGGAGGCGGTACTGCTGTCACTATCTTTCAGCTGGTTCCAGGTGTTATTGACCTCGTCGGTGTGCTTTTGCTCCTTGGCGTGAATCCGCTTGGCGCCGGCGTTAGCCTTAACGGTCAGCTTCTTGGAAACAGACTTCTTGGCCTTGCTGTCTTCGTATTTCACAGTGACCTTGTTGTCCTGGTATGCCTTGCTGACCATGAAGTCAGCGCTGAACTTGCCGTTTTTCGGCTGGCTGGTCGCCTTTTGACCATTGATGTACAGGACGCCGTCGCCTTTGACTGTACCCTTGGCGGTGGCGTTACCGGAATCATCGGAACTAACGGTGGTCTTGTTGAGGCTCAGGCTCAAGTCATTGCTCTTGCAACCGCTGAGGCCAACGACCAGCAGGATCCCGGTCAACAGTGCCAACAATAAACGCATACTCTTCTTCATTTTCTCTCTCCTTTGTGAAAAAAGTCCGAGGAAAAGTATAGACCACTTCGGCGGCGAATACGTTGATAATGAAAGCAGGATAAGAGAGTATGAGAGGAATAAGCCAAATTCTAATCAAAGCGGGCGCCTGAACGGCTTATTTGGCCTGATCAGACAAAAAAGGCCACGATTCTCATCGTGGTCTCAGTGATCCGGTGCGTCAGCCTTCTGAACGCTCTCGCGCCGACCGAGTACCCGGATCGTGGTTTGGCACCGGAAGTAGTATCTCAAGTTTTAGCGGGCGTGTCAAATGGTTCCTACTTTTAGGGCTGTTAGGACAGACTGCGTAATTTTACAATAGGCAACTAGCCTCCGAGAGGTGGTGTTCGCATGGAGAAGATCCTTGACCTATTCATTATGCCGCTGCTCGTCGGCATACCCCAAAAGCTCATCGATCGGTGGTAGACGATGGTGAATGAATACCGCTAGCTGCCATCTAACCCACGCGCTATGGCAATAACGCCGTAGTGAAAAATGCCGCTCCCTTGCGCAAAAGGGGGCGGCATTCGTGCTCTCATGGATACAATCCTTGATGAGGTCATTTTATCATGGCTGTCGTTTTCTGACAACAGGCCGGCAACCCTCAGGCGTTTCTGCTTCTCTGGCGAAATTATTGAATAGGCAACTAGCCTCCGAGAGGGGGTGCAAGTATGGACAAGATCCTCGAGCTATTCATTATGCCGCTCCTGGTCGACATAGTCGGAGGACTCATCGATCGCTGGCTGGACGATGATGAATGAGTAGAAGCTAGCTGCCATCCGGCTCACGCGCTATGGCCGCATACGCCGTAGCGATAAAAATGCCGCTCCCTTGGCACAAAGGAGGCGGCATTCGTGCTATAGATGGAAAAAGATCCTCGATGAAGTCATTTTATCATGGCTCTCGATTTCTGACAACAGTGCCGACTAACACAGACATCGGTGCGCTCGGGCTAAATACGCTTCGCTTCTCAGCCTCTAGATGCTCACCCCATGAGCGCCGACCTCCGCAGCCTGTTAGTTATTCATTCCATCTTCGTAGATCTTGAGCTTGCCCTTGACGATACTTTCGACGAGGTCTGGGTAGGCCACGCCTTCTGCCTCTGCTTCTTGCGGCAGGAGGGACAGCGGCGTCATGCCCGGCAGGTTGTTGGCTTCGATGACCCAAACGCCAAAGTCGTTGGCGAAGAAGTCGACGCGGCCGTAGTTTTGCATGCCTAAGACCTTCATGGTTTGAATCGCCACGCGCTTCATTTCGTCGTGAACCGCGGGGTCGAGGTCGTGCGGCGGGGTGATGAAGTCGGTGTGACCAGGCTGGAACTTGTGCTCGAAGTCGTACCAACCGTCGTGGACCTTGATTTCAATGGCCGGGAACGCGTGGCCGTTGACGACACCCAGCGAGAACTCGCGGCCCTCGATGAAGTCCTCAACGATGGCCGAGTTGTCGAAGCGGAAAACGTCCACGAGGCCGCTTTCGAGCTCCTCATCGTTGTGCACGATGTGAGTGCCGACAGAGGAACCACCCGAAGTCGGCTTGAGCACGACCGGGTAGGCAAACGGGAGCTTGTGTCCTTTTGGCCCCTGGTCGCGGGTGATCTCAACGAACGCCGCGGTCTTAATGCTGTGGTACAGCATGATCTCCTTGGAGTAGACCTTGTTCATGGTGATGCCGGAGGCGGTGGAGCCGCTGCCGGTGTACTTGATGTTGTTCAGGTCGAGCACGGCCTGAACCTTGCCGTTTTCGCCGTCGCCGCCGTGAAGGCCGAGGAAGACGATGTCGGCTGCCTTGCAGATGTCGAGCACGTTGGGGCCAAACAGCGTTGTGTCGTCGCCGGGACGCAGCGCATTGATGTCTTCATCGGTCAAGATCGCATCCGAGATGTTCAGATCCTTGGATGTGTTGGCGTCTTCGAACACGGATGAAGCCGGCTGGCCTTTCAGGTCGTAGCCGAGGAACAGGTCGATGAACGTGGCTTCGTGGCCCTTGTCACGCAACGCGTTGGTCAGTCGGTAGCCGCTGGAGATCGAGACGTTGCGCTCGGTGCTCCGGCCGCCGGCTAATACGACAATTTTCATAGGTATAAAACCTCCCGATAGTTTTAGAACCTTAAGTGTATCACAGCCAATTTAGAGATTAACAGGAAAGTAACCGCTTTCACTTAATTTTAAGCTTTACACGGCCGGCAACAGTGGCCAAACCCCGGCCGCGCCCTGTATACTGAGGAAAAAGTTAAAAGGAGCGCGCCCTTCGTGAAAATTATCGTGTACGGGGTCAAACCAGACGAACTTGCCTACTTTGAGGCCTGGCAGAAGACCCATAACCAGCCGCTATCGCTGCACTCAGAACTGCTCGACGAGAAAACCGTGGCTTGGGCCAGGGGTTTTGACGGGGTCAACTGTTTGCAGACGACGCCGTATTCCGCGGCGGTGTTCACCCAGCTGGCGGAGTTTGGGATCCATTTTCTGACCATTCGCAACGTGGGGCTGGATAACCTCGATTTGGCCGCCGCCAAGCAGAATAAAATTCGCATCGCCAACGTGCCGGCGTATTCGCCGAGTGCCATCGCGGAGTTTGCGGTGACCATGACGCTTTACCTGTTGCGCCGCCTCGGCGAAACGCGGGCGCCGCTGGCTGCGGGCAACTGGAATCAGGCGGCGAGTTTTCTGGGCCGGGAACTGGGGCAAAGCACGGTCGGCGTGGTTGGGGCCGGCCGGATCGGACAGGCCGCCATTCGCCTGTTCGCTGGTTTTGGCGCAAACGTGCTCGCGTATGATCCGCATCCTGGGCACCCTGAGCCCCGCGCGACCTATGTCAGTTTGAAGCAGTTACTCGCTGAATCAGACGTGGTCGACTTGCAAGTACCAGGCATTCCGGCGAATGATCACCTGATCGATGACGCCGCGCTGACTCTGATGAAACAAAACGCGGTACTGATCAACACGGCGCGCGGCAACCTGGTCGACACGACCGCGCTGCTGAAGCATCTGCGCGCCGGCCACCTTGGCGGGGCAGGGATCGACACCTACGAGCATGAATCACCGGCGCTGCTGCGCTATGAACAGACGGGCAAGTTCACCGACCCGCAGTGGGAAGAGCTGGCGCAACTGCCCAACGTTTTGCTGACGCCGCATGTCGCGTATCACACCGAAACAGCAGTCGAGAACATGGTTAACTTCTCACTGGCAAACCTGGTCGGGTTCTTGACGACAGGCGAAGCGCCGGATGAGGTCAGGATTAAATAAACGAATGAAGCCGCGAGTGGTTGCGGCTTTTTATTTCCCCAAAATAGATGAAAAAGACGATTGCCCCAAGGGAAAATCCCCCAATATTTGTTATTAACCAGATAATATATGAACAATGATTTAAAAAACGTCTTGTAATGTTTGCCTTTAGACTTGAAATCCAAATTTTCTCGCGGTATGCTTTACCCATAAAAGCGAACGAGGAGAGAAAAATGGAGAACTTCTTTAAGCTAAAGCAGAACAATACACGTGTTTCTACAGAAATTATGGCGGGTTTAACGACATTCTTTGCGATGTCGTACATTCTTTTCGTTAACCCGCAGGTCCTGTCGCAAACCGGGATGCCGTACCAAGCGGTGTTCCTGGCCACCATCATCGCCAGTGCGGTGGGGACACTGTTCATGGGGCTCTTTGCCAACGTGCCATACGCCTTGGCGCCAGGGATGGGGCTCAACGCCTTCTTCACTTACACCGTCGTCTTCGCCCTGGGCTACACCTGGCAGCAGGCCCTCGCGCTAGTTTTCATCTGTGGCCTGATCAACATTACCATCACCGTGACGAAGGTCCGCAAGATGATCATCATGGCGATCCCAGAAGTGATGCAGCACGCGATCGGCGGGGGGATCGGGGTCTTCATCGCCTACATCGGGCTCAAGAACGCCGGTTTCCTGCAATTCACCTCTGATTCCTCCAACATCCTGTCCATCAACAACGCCGCATACAGCGCCACCAAGACGATCAAGGGCGTCACCGGCGTGGTTTCCGGCGGCGGCATTGTGCCGGCGCTGGTCAACTTCACCAGCTCAGGTGCCGGCCTGGCCCTCATCGGCCTGGTCCTGATGACCATCCTGGTCGTCAAAAAAGTGCCGGGCGCGGTCCTGATCGGCATCATCGTCACCACCCTGATTGGCATTCCGCTGGGCGTGACCGACCTGTCATTCTCGTCGGCCAACAGCCTCGGCAGCTCCTTCAGCGCCCTGGGCACCACGTTCGGCGCAGCGTTTTCCAGCAAGGGGATGGGCAGCCTGTTCACCAGCGCCAAGCAGATCCTGCTGACGCTGATGACGATTTTCGCCTTCAGTTTCTCTGACACCTTCGACACGCTGGGTACCTTCATTGGCACCGGCCGCCGCACCGGCATTTTCTCTGACAAAGACATCGATGAAATGGAACACGGCTCGGGCTTCGCGTCTAAAATGGACAAGGCGCTGTTCGCTGATTCCATCGCCACGTCGATCGGCGCCATCTTCGGCACATCAAACACCACGACCTACGTGGAAAGCGCGGCCGGCATCGGCGCCGGTGGTCGCACCGGCCTGACCTCTGTGGTCACCGCGCTGTGCTTCCTGCTTTCGGCGGTGTTCGCGCCGCTGATCTCGGTCGTGCCGACGCAAGCCGTTGCGCCAGCCCTCATCCTCGTCGGGGTCATGATGGTCTCCAGCTTCAAGGAGATCGACTGGTCCGACCTGGCCGAGGCCGTGCCGGCCTTCATGGCGTCGATCGTCATGGGTCTGATTTACAACATCTCATACGGCATCGCGGCCGGCTTCATCTTCTACTGCCTGATCAAGCTGATCCAGGGCAAGGCCAAGGAGATCCATCCGATTCTCGGTATTGTCACCATCGGGTTCATCCTGAACTTCGTGGTGCTCGCGGTCCTTTAACTAAATGAACAGTCTCAAAGACGGCGGTCGGGCAAAAACCTGACCGTCGTCTTTTTTGCTAAACCCGAACATTAAATACGTTTTCATGAAAAACAGCCCATTTTCTGGTTGAATTTCATGAAAAAAACGCATATTGTGAAAGACATTAAATCATTCGAGGGAGCGAATCATGGGACACTTTTTTCAGCTGAAGGAAAACGGCACCACTGTCCGCACGGAAATTTTAGCGGGGCTGACGACGTTCTTCGCGATGTCGTACATCCTGTTCGTCGCGCCGGCCACGCTGTCGCTGACGGGGATGCCGAGCCAGGCCGTGTTTCTGGCCACCATCGTCGCCAGTGTCGCGGGCACGCTGGTCATGGGCCTATTTGCGAACGTGCCTTACGCGCTCGCGCCGGGGCTCGGGCTGCAGGCGTTCTTCACCTACACGGTCGTTGCCGGGCTGGGCTTCACCTGGCAAGAGGCGCTTGCGCTGGTGTTCCTGTGCGGGGTGATCAACATTTTGATCACCGTGACCAAGATCCGAAAGCTGATTATCACCGCGATCCCGACGGTGCTGCAGCACGCGATCGGCGGCGGCATCGGCATTTTCGTCGCTTACATCGGGCTGAAAAATGCGGGTTTTCTGCAGTTCACCAGCAGTGCCAGCGGTTTGCTCAGCGTCAACGGTAAGGCCGCAAGCGGCAGCTTTGCCCACGGTGTGTCCAGCGTCGTCACCGGCGGCAGCGGCATCACCCCGGCGCTCGTCAACTTCACTCAGCCGGGGGCCATCGTTGCGCTGATCGGACTTTTGCTGATGGCGGTGCTGGTCGTGAAAAAGGTGCCGGGCGCGGTGCTGATCGGCATTGTCGCCACCACCTTGATCGGGATCCCGTTTGGGGTCACGAACCTGCACCTGGCCGCCGGCAATTCGCTGGGCGAGGCGATCAGCCAGCTGGGGACGACGTTCGGGGCGGCGTTTTCCAGCAAAGGGTTCGGCAGCCTGTTCACGGACACGCACCACATTCTGCTGTCGGTGATGACGATTTTCTCGTTCAGTTTCTCCGATATTTTTGACACGCTGGGCACCTTCATCGGCACCGGCCGCCGCACCGGCATCTTCTCCGATGAGGACATGGCCAACATGAACCGCGGCTCGGGGTTCTCATCCAAAATGGACCGCGCGCTGTTCTCCGACGCGATTGCCACAGGGGTCGGCTCGATTTTCGGCACGTCCAATGTCACCGTGTTCGTCGAAAGTGCGGCCGGTATTGGGGCCGGCGGTCGCACGGGGCTGACGGCGGTCGTGGTCGCGGCGTGCTTTGCGCTGAGTTCGCTGCTTTCGCCGATTATCGCGGTTGTGCCCAGTGAGGCCGTCGCACCGGCCTTGATCATGGTCGGGGTCATGATGATGTCCAGCTTCAAGGAGATTGACTGGTCCAACCTGGCAGAGGCCGTGCCGGCGTTCATGGCGTCGATCGTGATGGCGCTGGTTTACAACATTTCTTACGGCATCGCGGCCGGGTTCATTTTCTACTGCCTGATCAAGCTGATCACCGGTAAGGCCAAGGACGTGCATCCGGTGCTGTGGGTGGTCACGGCCGGCTTCATCCTCGATTTCGTCTTCATGGCGATTCTTTAAACCGCCAAGGAAAAAAGGCAAAAGAGCCACATCACGGTCACAGTTTCTTCACCCGAAGCCTGTAATCTTATAAGAGTAGAAGCAAGACGCTTCTCACTCCGAAACCTCTTCATTTTCACTCCTCCCAAGTGATGTGCGTGACGCGTTCCCCCAAAGCGTGATCACGTTCCCCAGTAACGCCGCCGGTCCCCCAACCGGCGGCTTTTTTAGTTATAGAGGCTTTAGCCGGGCTCGCGCGGAGACGCGCGAGGCTCAAAACCACCCGCTGTGCGGGTGGAGTCAAATGGGTTATACGAAAAACTCTCCTCGTCGATTAGAATATGGATGTTCAAGGCCATACTACATAATCGAAAAGGAGAGAAGAAACATATGGCAAACCAAGCAAACTCACTCGCTCATACGAAGTGGATGTGCAAGTACCACAT
>NZ_BOLU01000029.1:0-33255 GCF_016861825.1 Lacticaseibacillus sp. 866-1
TATCAACCGTATTTTCCTTGAGCGTGTCTGGTTTAACCCCAAAGCCCACAACCTGGCGGCTTAAAAAAAGAGTACCTAGACCAATTAAGGTCTAGATACTCTCATAAATTATGTTCAACTTCACTTGACGAAGAGCCGCTTTTGTCATGCTCAGCTGAGAAACAGCCGCTTGGGTTTGCGCTTGTACGTGAAGCCTTCGCCCAGCGCCTCATGGACGTCCAAAATCGTGATGAAGGCTTTGGGGTCAATGTCGTCGATGATGCGCTTGACCGCGGCAATTTCAGTGGTGGCAACGACCGCGTAGACGACGCGCTTTTGGTCGCGGGCAAAGCCGCCTTCCGCTTTGAGGTACGTCGCGCCCCGCTCCAGCTGATTCATGATGGCGTTGGCGATTGCCTCAGACGAGTCGGAGACAATCAGCACGCCCTTGGCCGCGTACGCGCCTTCCAGCACGAAGTCGACGATGCGCGAGAAGACGTAGCTGGCCAGCAGCGTGTACATCATGCGTTCCAGGTTCAGGTAGGACAGGCTGGCCAGCAGGACGACCACGTCAAAGCCCAGCAGCGAGCGGCCCATCGGAATGCCGGTTTGTTTTTCCAAAATCCGCGCGATGACGTCCGAGCCGCCGGTGGTGCCGCCGCGGCGGTAAATCAGGCCGCTGCCGATGCCACCGAACAGCCCGGCCATCACCCCGGCGATGAACAGGTCGTGGTGAATGTCCAAACTGACCGGCACGCGCTGCCAGACCCACAGGAACACCGACAGCATCACCGTGCCGTAAATCGTGTAAGCTAAGGCGCGCTTGCCGAGGAATTTATAGCCGACGATAATCAGCGGGATGTTGAGGACCAGGGTGGAGTAGGCGGGGTCGATGTGCCACCAGTAGCGGATCAGCAGCGTGATACCGGTGATGCCGCCTTCCGCGAGGTGGTTGGCGATGTTGATGGTGACCAGGCCGAAGCCGTACAAGGCGCACCCCAGTGTAATCAGCGCCAGATCCATCACCATTCGCTGTGTTTTTTTCGTCATCGCGGCCCCTCCTTGAACGGACTTATCACCCTTATACTACCAGACCTTAGTCAGGGTGCGGTGAGTTTGCTATGATGGAGGGGAGAAAAAGGAGCGAGGACATGCAAATCGATTTGAGTCATCCGGATTTCCAAGCGGCAATCCCCATCATGAAAAAAATTGAGGCGGCAGGGTTTGAGGCCTATTTTGTCGGCGGCAGTGTGCGCGACGCCTTGCTGGGGCTGCCGATCCACGACGTCGACATCGCCAGCTCCGCCTATCCTCAGGAAATCAAGCAGATTTTTCCCCGCACCGTCGACACTGGCATCCAGCACGGCACGGTGATGGTGCTGCACCACGGCGTCGGCTATGAGGTGACCACGTTTCGAACCGAATCCGGCTACCAGGACTTCCGCCGGCCCGACCATGTCACTTTTGTGCGTTCCCTAAAAGAGGACCTCAAGCGCCGTGACTTCACGGTTAACGCGCTGGCAGTGCGCCACGACGGGACCGTGATCGATCTGTTCGACGGCCTGGCCGACCTTGACCACAAGGTGCTGCGGGCGGTCGGTGACCCGCACGCGCGCTTCCACGAGGACGCGCTGCGCATGATGCGGGCTGTCCGCTTCCAGAGCCAGCTGGGCTTTGCCATCGACCCGGCCACCGAAAGTGCGATTACGACCAATGCGGCCTTGCTGGGCAAAATTTCCGTCGAACGCACGGCCACCGAGTTCACCAAGCTGCTGCTGGGGCGGGACCGCCAGGCGGGCCTCGCGACCTTCATTGACACCGGGCTGTACGCGTACGCGCCGAAGCTTGAAGGTCAGGACACGGCGCTGCGTCAGCTGGCTGCCTTGACGGCGCCGCAATTTACGGCGCCTGCAATCGGCTGGACCCTGCTCGTGCATCTGACGGGCCTGAACGCGGAAAAGCTGCTCCGCGCTTGGAAGCAGGCCAACGACCTGATCCGCCTGACCGCCAGTGCCGCTCAGCTGTTGGCCCAGCTGCCTGACGCCGACGCGTGGGCGCTGTATCAGGCCGGTGAAGCAGCCGCCAAGGTGGCGTTTGCGGCGCGGCGCGCGCTGGATGCGAGTTTCGACGTTGCCCAGGCGCAGGCGGCCTACGCGGCGCTGCCGATTCACGATAAGGCAGAGCTGGCGATTGACGGTAAAACGCTGATGGCCAGCGGCTTCAAGCCGGGGCCCCAGCTGGGGCAGACGCTGAACCGCCTGGAACGTGCCGTCGTGTTTGGGGAGCTGCCGAATGACCAGCAGGCGCTGCTGGCAGCGGCAAAGGAATAATGTCGTGAGTAAACGTTTAATTGACGGCCAGGTGGCGAATCCGGCCGCCTTTTTGCGCGTTCTAGGCGAAGCGGCGCAATTTTCACTCTCCAAATTCCATGTTATGATGGTGGACAGAAGAAGCGAGGATGACTATGCAAACATTGACTGCGGAAGGCGTGCGCAAAGCGTACGGCGATAAGCAACTGTTCACTGATTTAGACTTTTTGATTAACGAAGGCGACCGCATCGGCCTGATTGGCGTCAACGGCACTGGCAAAACGACCCTGCTGAATGGCATCGCCGGCACCGATCCGTTTGACGCCGGCGACATCACCACGCCGAAAAATTACCGCATCAGCTACCTGGCACAAAAGCCGGCGCTGGATCCAGACAAGCAAATCATGGACGCGATTTACGGCGGGACTTCGCCGGTGTTTGCGGCCATTCGCACCTACGAGCAGGCGCTGGCCGAATACACCAAGGCGCCCATGGACGCGGCCACTCAGGAGGCCTACACCAAGGCCGACGCCAAAATGACGCAGCTGGACGCCTGGGACGCGGAGACCAACATTAAAACGATCCTGACCCAGCTGCACATTTCGGATTTGAACCAGACCATCGGCAGCCTGTCCGGCGGCCAGCAGAAGCGGGTCGGCTTGGCTCAGGTGCTGATCGAAGCGCCGGACCTCTTGATGCTGGACGAGCCGACCAACCATCTGGATTTTGACTCCATTGATTGGCTTGAATCTTACCTGGCCAAATACAAGGGCGCGCTTTTGGTCGTCACCCATGATCGTTATTTTCTTGATCACGTCACCAACGCGATTTGGGAGCTCGACCGCGGCCAGCTGCACCGCTACACCGGCAACTACGAGGCGTACGTCGAACAAAAGGCGGCCGCCGATGAGCGCGACGCCGCCAGCTCCCACAAGCAGCAGCAGCTGTACAAGCAGGAGCTCGACTGGATGCACGCCGGCGCGCAGGCCCGCACGACCAAACAGCAGGCGCGTATCAACCGTTTTGACGAGCTGAAGGAAAACATGAACAGCCAGCCGGCCCAGAACGGTACCGTGGAGATGAAAGTCGCGTCGACGCGGCTGGGTAAGAAAGTCATCGAATTTTCCCACGCGAACTTGACGCTGGGCAACCACCGCATTCTGAACGATTTCTCCTGGCTGGTGCAGCCGGGCCAGCGCATCGGCATTTCGGGACTCAACGGCGCCGGCAAGTCGACGCTGCTGAACGTGATCGCCGGCAAGGTCAAGCTGGACAGCGGGACCTGCGTGCTCGGCGAGACGGTCAAATTGGGCTACTACACCCAGCTGGCCGTTGACCTGGATCCGACTAAGCGCGTGATCGCCTACCTGCAAGAAGCCGGCGAGGAGCTGGTGACCAATGCCGGTGAGCGCATTTCCGTCACCCAGCTGCTGGAGCAGTTCCTGTTTCCGCGCAGCATGCACGGCGAGCTGATTTCGCGCCTGTCCGGTGGGGAAAAACGTCGGTTGTACCTGCTGCGGATCTTGATGAGCCAGCCGAATGTGCTGCTGCTCGATGAGCCGACCAACGACCTTGACGTCGCCACGCTGACCGTGCTGGAGGATTACCTCCGGCAGTTTCCGGGCACCATCATCACCGTTTCGCATGACCGC
Organism: Lacticaseibacillus sp. 866-1; assembly: GCF_016861825.1. NCBI lineage: Bacteria > Bacillati > Bacillota > Bacilli > Lactobacillales > Lactobacillaceae > Lacticaseibacillus > Lacticaseibacillus sp. 866-1. Next base: position 3,941 of record NZ_BOLU01000029.1, read on the forward strand.
TACTTTCTGGATAAAGTGGCCGATAACCTGCTGTTCTTCGAAGGCAACGGGCGCATCGACCGCCATGTTGGCCTGTTCACCGACTACCTGAAGAAAATGCGGGCAGACGAGCAGCAGGATGCCGGTCCTAAGGCCAAGCCGCTGCCGCAAGCGGCGTCGCCGAAGCCCGCCGAAAAAACCGAGAAAACCAAGCTGACCTACGCGGAGCAAATCGAGCACGACGACTTGCAGAAGAAAATGGATGCGCTGGACGATGAAATCACGGCGCTGAAAAAAGAAATGGGCACAATCAGCGGCGAGGATTACGTCAAGCTGGGCGACATCCAAAAGCAGATCGACGACAAAAACGCCGCGCTCGACAAGATGTTTGACCGCTTTGCCGCACTCGATGAGTACGTGTCAGATTAGGAGGAAGACGATGCCAGTCACAGAACAGCCATACCTGGACCTGCTCAAGCAGATCATGGAAACCGGGGATTTCAAAGGCGATCGCACCGGGACCGGGACCTATTCGATTTTTGGGGCGCAGCTGCGCTTTGACCTCAGCGAAGGGTTTCCCTTGCTGACGACGAAAAAGGTTCCATTTGGGCTGATCAAAAGCGAGATGCTGTGGTTTTTGCACGGCGACACCAACATTCGCTTTCTGCTGCAGCACCACAACCACATCTGGGACGAGTGGGCTTTCGAGCGCTGGGTCGAATCCCGTGAGTACACGGGCCCGGACATGACCGACTTCGGCCAGCGCCGGCTCAAGGACCCGGAATTTGCCAAGGTCTATCAGGCGCAAATGCAGGCATTCGATGATAAAATTTTGGCAGACGAAGCCTTCGCCAAAAAATTCGGGACGCTGGGCAACGTCTACGGCAAGCAGTGGCGCGCCTGGGAAACCAGCCGCGGCGACACCATCGACCAACTGGGCAACGTGATCGAGGCGATCAAAAAAACGCCTGATTCACGGCGTCTGATCGTTTCGGCGTGGAACCCGGAAGACGTGCCCACCATGGCGCTGCCGCCGTGCCACACGCTGTACCAGTTTTACGTCAATGATGGCAAGCTCTCGCTGCAGTTGTACCAGCGCAGCGCCGACATGTTCCTTGGCGTACCGTTCAACATCGCCAGCTACGCGCTGTTGACCCACCTGGTGGCCCAGGAAACTGGGCTGCAGGTCGGGGAATTCATCCACACGTTTGGGGATGCGCACATTTACACCAACCACGTCGACCAGGTCGCCGAGCAGCTCAGCCGCACGCCGCGCAACAGCCCGCAGCTGGTGCTGACGCCGGGCAAAACCATCGACACGCTGACCATGGCAGACATCAAGGTGAAAGACTACGACCCGTATCCCGCCATCAAGGCCCCGGTCGCCGTCTGATCACCACAGGAGGACACGATGATCGCATTTGTTTGGGCGCAGGACCAAGCCGGCACGATTGGCAAAAATGGCAAGCTGCCGTGGCACCTGCCCGATGACCTGCACCAGTTCAAGCAGCTCACGCTCGGCCAGCTGACGGTGATGGGGCGGACGACCTACGAGGGTCTGCCGAAGCGCCCGCTGCCCGGCCGCACAAATATCGTGCTGACCCGCCGGGCAGACTATCAAGCCCCTGGTGCCGTCGTGATTCACGACCGCAAGGCGCTGTTGGCGTTTGCTTCGGCGCACCCCAAACAGCACCTGATGATCGTGGGCGGTGCCCAGATTTTCACCGCCTATGCCGACATCGTCGACCGACTGTACGTGACCAAGCTGGCCGGGACCTTCACCGGCGACGTCAAAATGCCTGCGCTGGACTGGGCCGCCTTCAAACAGGTGGCCAGCCGCGAAGTCATCGACCCTGACCCGCGCAAGACCCACGTGTTTGAGACCTGGCAACGCAAGTCATAAAAAAATGCCGGCGCGGAATTTTCTCCGCGCCGGCATTTGCTGTATAAACTCAAACGAACAGGTAAATCGAAGCGTACATGCAGGCCGAGCCGATCATGACAAACACGTGCCAAACGACGTGGATGTATGGGATTTTTTTCTGCGAGTAAAGCAGCGCGCCAACCGTGTAAGCCACGCCGCCGGCCACCAGGAGCCAGAAGCCGATGCGGCCCAGGTGCGCCCACAGCGGCTGCATGCCGATCAGGCACATCCAGCCCAGGATCACGTAAATTGCCGTTTCTGCGCCACGAAAGCGGCCGAGGAAGAAGAGTTTGTACGCGATGCCGGCGGCGCACAGCAGCCAGATCGCGGCCAGCAGCCCCCAGCCCAGCGGTCCGCCAATGGCGACCAGGCAGTAGGGCAGGTACGAGCCGGCAATCAAAATGAAGACGCTGGAGTGGTCGATCACTTGCAGGACATGGCGCGCCTTGGTGAAGTAAAACCCATGAAACAGCGTGGAGCCCAGGTACAAGATGATCAGCGAAAAACCGAACCCCAGGAAGGTGACCAGCCGCAGCGTGGTGGTGGCCTTGAAGGCTAAGGCAACCGTGCCGACGACAGCCAGGCCCAGCGCAAACGCGTGGGTGACAGCGCTCAGCATCTGGTCATTGAAATTATAATACGTTGACTTAAATGGTTTACTCAATTGCATCGGCAACCTCCCTGGTTCTTTACGTTTATAATACCATGATGAAGATGGCAAAACAATCTTATCTAGTGTTCAAAACTAAGTGCCCTGTTACTGACAAATAGGGGCATGCTTTGGTATACTGAACCCAGTGCAAAATTACCTACAGAAAGCGTGGCTCAAATGGCAAACATCAAACTGGTGACGGATTCATCAATTCAGTTGACCCCGGAAGAAATCGCGAAGTACGACATTCACGTCATTCCGCTGACGATTATGATCGATTCCACCGTGTATGTAGACGGTGAGACCATCACGCGCGCCGAGTTTATGGATAAGATGGCGGCGGCCTCAGCGCTGCCGAAAACCTCCCAGCCGGCGATTGGGACTTTTCTCGATGTGTTCAACGACCTGACCGCTGACGGCAGTGAGGTGCTGGCCGTGCACATGCTTGAGGCCATTTCCGGCACGGTCAACTCCGCACGCCAGGCTGCCGAGCTCTGCAAGGGCAAGGTGACGGTGGTGGATTCGCAGTTCACCGACCGCGCGCTGGCGTTCCAGGTGATCGAGGCCGCCAAGCTGGTCCAGGCGGGCAAGCCGATGGCCGACGTGATCAAGCGGATGGAACAGATCCGCGACCACACCAAGCTGGTGATGGGCGTGTCCACGTTGGACAACCTGGTCAAGGGCGGCCGCATCAGCCGCGTGTCGGGGATGCTGTCCTCGCTGCTCAACATCAAGGTGATCCTCGAAGTCACCGGCGGCGAGCTTAAGGCCCTGCAAAAAGGCCGCGGCATGAAGACGCTGGTCAACTTCGCCGATAAAACGGTTCAGCAAATGGCCAAGCTCGGCAACGTCAAGAGTGTTGGCGTGTCCTACGCCGGCGGTCAAAAGCTCGCCGAGGAAATCGGCGCCAAGGTCAAGGCCGCGCTGCCAACTGCGGAGCTGCTTGTGCGGCCAACTGATCCGGTGATCGCCACGCACACCGGCGATGGGGCCTTTGCAATCACGTACTACGTCGACTAAAATAGATACATTCGGGTCGGGTTTCCCGGCTCTTTTTTTAGTTAAAGGAGGACCCATGAAAAAACACTGGTGGTTAAGTGTCTTGATCGTCCTCGCTTCGGCTGTGGTCACGTTCTTGATCTGGCAGGTGGCGGGGCCCAAGGCGCAGCCGATTCAACTCAAAGGGCAGGTGCAGCAGGTCAAGACCCTGCGCCTGGCCGCGGTTGGGGATTCCCTGACCCACGGCGTTGGCGATGAGACCAACAACGGCGGCTATGTCGGCCTGATAAAAGGCGACTTGGAAAGCTCCGGCGTCTACCAGGTCGACACCGCGAATTACGGCGTGACCGGGGACACCAGCACGCAGATCCTCAAGCGCGTGAACAAGCAGAAAAAGCTGCGCACCGATGTCGAGCACGCCGACATTTTGACCGTCACGGTCGGCGGCAACGACCTGATGCACGTGCTGCAAAAGAACCTTCTGTCGATTTCGACGAAGGACGTCACCGACGGCGCAGCCACTTACCAGCGCCATTTGACCAGTCTTTTGACCGCGCTGCGGCAGCTGAACCCGAAGGCGCCGGTGTACGTATTTGGCGTCTACAATCCCTTCTACGTCTATTTTCCCAATCTGACCGCAATGAGCACCAGCGTGAAGACTTGGAATGGTGCGACGCAGGCGGCGCTGGGCGGCTTTGATCACATGTACTATGTCGACATCGATTCGGTGCTGACCAAGGGTACCGGCACGCAGGCCAACAGCAAGTCTGACAAGCAAAAGCTTGAGGCGGCGATGTCGGGCAGCAGTAAGAACCCGCTGATCTTCGAGTCGGATCACTTTCACCCGAACAACGCCGGGTACGCGCTGATGACGTCGCAGCTCTGGAAAAAGATGCAAGCAACTAAGCAATCCTGGGAGAAATAAGTATGCGAGAAGCAAAGACCCGCAAACGGGCCACCAAATCTGAAAACACACGGGCCCGCGGCCGCGTTAACCTGTGGCAGTGGGCATTTCTGATCCTGATCGGGCTGATGCTTGGCACCGGCCTCTGGCTGGGTCATTCGGTGCTGACGCCGGTCGCCCAAAGTTACTCGACGCAAGACACCACGACTGGCGACCCGGCGATGACCGTGTCCTTGACCAAGCGCCAAGCCAACGAGATTATTTCTTATTACCTGAACGATTTTCAAAAAGGCAGCAACGTGAAGTACTCGCTGACTTTGGCGGATCAAGCCGTGCTCGGCGGGTCGTTCAAGTTCTTCGGCCAAAAAGTCGGCTTCAGCCTGTTGTTTGACCCGCTGGTCCTGAAAAACGGCAACGTCGAGCTCAAGGCCCGCCGGCTGAACGTCGGCAGCCTGCCCGTGCCGATCTTGTACGTGATGAGCTACGCTGCCAGCAACTACAAACTGCCCAATTGGGTCAGGATGAATAGCAAGCAGAAGACGGTTGTGCTAGACTTGAACAAATTCAAGATGGCTAACGGCATGCAGCTGAAGGCCACCAAGATCGACCTGCCTAACTCGCAGATCGACTTCTCGGTTTACCTGCCGAAAAAGTAAGCGGCAGGCTCGAGTGTGAGATAAGGGGGAAATTGTGATGGCAGAAACAGCAATTTTTGCAGGTGGGTGCTTTTGGTGCATGGTCAAGCCCTTCGAGGAGCAGCCAGGCATTTTGAACGTGGTGTCCGGGTACACCGGCGGGCATGTCGCCAACCCAACCTACGCGCAGGTCAAGGCCCACGAGACGGGCCACACCGAGGCCGTGCGGATCACGTATGACCCGAGTGTCGTTTCGTATGAGGACCTGCTCAACACTTACTGGCAGCAAACCGATCCGACCGACGCCATGGGTCAGTTTCAAGACCGCGGCGACAATTACCGGCCGGTGATTTACGTCGCCAACGAGGCGCAGCGCAAGGCGGCCGAGGCATCAAAGGCGGCGCTTGAAGCCAGCGGCCGCTTCGACAAGCCAATTGTGACCTCAATCGAGGACGCCAAGCCGTTTTACGAGGCCGAGCCCGAGCACCAGCAGTTTTACGCGCACAACCCGCGGCGCTTTGCCGAGGAGCACCAGCAGCGTCAGGAATTCATCGACAAAAACTGGAGGGACGCCTAATGCGCCAAACCTTTTACCAGTACCTGATGACTTTGCGCAACCCGAATGACCACGGTGAAATTGCCAACTTTGCGCAAAATGCCTTCTTGGACCAGGCGTTTCCCAAGCAGGAAACTGATTTTGAAAAGCTCTCCAATTACCTGGAGCTGAACGCCGGCTATCTGCCGAGCATGAGTGTCTTTGACGAGGCGTACAACATGTACCTGAGCCACGAACACGTCGGAAGGAACTAAAGTATGGATAACGACCCAGAAAATCAGCAGCCAAACCCAACGCCGACCCCAGCGCCCAAGCCGACACCAACGCCAACGCCGACCCCGGAACCAGGCAAAAAGCGCCCGTCGTACCGCTTTTCCAAGTGGGCGACGGCCCTGATTGCTGTGGTCGCGCTGCTGGTCGGCGGCGGCCTCGGCTACGCGCTGCACCCCGAGCTCAACCCCGGTGATAAGATCACGGTGCCGCCGGCCTTTTACAAGGTCATCGGCACTTACAACTCCATCAAGGCCAATTACTACAAGCCGATTTCGTCGACCAAGCTGGCCAACGGGGCGATCAACGGGATGATGGAAAGCCTGGACGACAAGTTCTCGACGTACCTGCAAAACGAGGATAAGAAGAATCTGGATGACACCATGTCCGCCAGCTTCGGCGGGATCGGCGCCACGATCGAGCAAAACGGCACCAAGCTGATGGTGCAAAGCGTCCAGCCGACCAGTCCGGCCAAAAAGGCGGGGCTGCGCGCAGGCGACCAGCTGATCGCGGTCAACGGCAAGTCCGTTGAGAAAAAGTCCGTGACGGAGGCCGTTGCCAAGATCCGCGGCAAGATCGGCACCAGCGTCAAGGTCACCATCCGCCGCGACAGCAGCGATCAAACCGTGACGATGACGCGGGCGCGGATCACCCAGGCGACCGTCACCTCGGCGCTGAACCAAACCGACAAGTCCGTCGGCGTGATCACCGTCGCGACCTTCTCCGAGCCGACCGCGGGTCAGTTCGAAAACGCAGTCAAAAAGCTGCGCAAGGAAGGCGCCAAGAAGTTCGTCGTGGATTTGCGGGGCAACGGCGGCGGCGAGCTCAACACGGCGCTGAAGATGGCGTCGATGGGGCTGAAGAACGGCAAGACCATCGTCAAGGTCCAAGACCGCGCCGGCAAGACGCAGGTCTACAAGGCCGGCAAGGGCTACGATGAGGGCTTCAAGATCACCGAGCCCATCGCCGTCTTGATCGATGGCGATTCTGCCTCGGCCTCCGAGATTCTGGCCGCAGCCTGGAACCAAAGCGCCGGGGTGCCGCTGATCGGCAGCCAGAGCTACGGCAAGGGCACCGTGCAAAATGTTGCGGAGCTTGGCGACAACGCCGAGGTCAAGCTGACGATTGCCAAGTGGCTGACACCGAACGGGTCCTGGATCAACCACAAGGGCCTGACGCCGACCATCAAGGCCGACTATCCGGCCTGGGCCAAGATCGCCGGCTTTGCGACCGCGAACATGAAGCTGGGCGACGAAAGCACCGATGTGAAGTCGCTCCAGACCTCGCTGGCCGCTTTGGGCTACGACGTTGGCACGGTCAACGGTTACTTTGGCCCGACCGTGCAAACGGCGGTCCAGAAGTTCCAGCAGGACAACCGCCTGCCGGTGACCGGTCAAACCAACGACGCAACGCTGACCAAATTGATCACGCTGCTGTCCGCTAAGCTGCAAAACGATGACACGGCCATGGCGGCCGCGGTCAAACAGTTAGACAAGTAAAGTAAGGCGCCTCGTTTCGCACAGTCGAAACGGGGCGCTTTTGCATGTCCGGCTAATGGTTGCCATCAGCCAACGCTGCCACTTGGCGAGGGCTCAGGCCGGCTTTTGGCGGCTGGGTTTGCTACGATTAAAGTAACCTCAGGAAACAATCAGGGTTTGACCAAGTTTGACGTTTGGAACGAAAATAGTTAACATAATCTTGTACCCTTTTCTGAAAGGATGATTAAATGAGAACAATCTCGTTAAAGATCTTGACGGACGCCATTGAAATGGATGTGCCTCAAGCAAACGCGGAGATGCAGCCGCGGCACATTGTGATCCGGTATGACCCGGACCAGTCAATTGGCGAAAACCTTGAAAACATTCGTGTGAAATTAGTCGGCGTCGGCTTTGACGCCATCATTATCGAGAACCCCTTGACCTATCCGTTTTCCGACACGGTCGTGGGGCTGAACCACCAGCGCATCGACATCGGGCTGGCGCTGACCAACCTGTTCAACGTGCCGGTGCTGGCGCGGCCGACGGTGACCAAGGACGGCCTGGACCAGGCCGTTAAAGCCAAGCAGACGTACAACAGCTGGCACTTGGATTATTACGGCGAGTATCAGGGCAAGCGCAACTTTGGGCAGGAGGCGATGCTGACGCTCGGCAACGGCTATTATGGCCTGCGTGGGGCCTATGTGGAAAGCCGCGCGGATGACGATAACTATCCGGGCCTGTACGTGGCCGGCGTGTACAACCAGAACACGACGCCGGTCAACGGCCGCGACGTGGTCAACGAGGACCTGGTCAACCTGCCGAACCCGCAGGCGCTGACCATCGGCATCGACCATGCCAACCCGTTCCAGATTCGCCACAGTGACATCACCGACAGTTACCGCAGCCTTGATCTGAAAACCGGCAAGCTGACGACGACGCTGATGGTGACCATTGGCACCGGGCATCAAATGATGGTGCGCGCAACCAAGGTGGCGGACATGCGCCATTTTCACCGGCTCGCGATTCGCTACGAGTTCACGCCGCTGAATTTTGCCGGCAGCGTGCAGGTTTACGGCACGATCGACGGCGACGTCGTGAACAAAAACGTGGCGCGCTACAACCAGTTCGACCAGCACCACATCACCGTGACGGGCATGGCCAGTGCGGCCAACAAGGCGCTGCTCACCGGCACCACCAAAAACTCCGGCATTGCGTTTGCCATCGGCAGCAAGCTGACTAGCCCCAACCGCGACTTGCGCGAGCAGGTGAAAACCACCACCGGCGCCAAGGCGATTCGCCAAACCGTGGACCTGACCGTCGAGCCGGCCAAGACCTACACGATCGACAAGCTGGTCGCGCTGTTCACCAGTCGAGAAAGCGGCGAGACGCCGCTTGATACCGCCGTCTGGGATGAGCTGGATGAAGTCAGCTTTGCCGATACCGAAAAAAGCACCGCGGCATTTTACGGCGAGGTCTGGCAAGGCGACGATATTGCGATCCAAGGCGACACCATCAGCCAGAAGCTGACCCGCGTCAACATTTTCCACCTGTTCGTGTCAGGCGCGGCCTTGGCCAGCAATCAGCTTGACGCCTCGGTCGGGGCCCGCGGGCTGCACGGTGAGGCCTACCGCGGTCATGTCTTCTGGGACGAGATGTTCGTCATGCCGTTTTACGCGACCCACGCGCCCAAAATTGCCAAGGCGATGCTCGATTACCGCTACCGGCGGCTGCCGGCGGCGCGCGCGTATGCGCAAAGCATTGGCAAACAAGGCGCGATGTACCCGTGGCAGTCAGGGATGAAAGGCGACGAGCAATCGCAGTTCGTCCACCTGAACCCGCTGACCAACCAGTGGGACCCGGACAACTCGCGGCGCCAGCGCCATGTCTCCTTGGCGGTGGCCTACGACGCCTGGCTGTACTGGCACATCACAGGCGACGACCAGTACATGAAAGATCAGGGCCTGGAGCTGCTGCTGTCGGTTGCGAAGTTCTGGCTCAGCATGGCGACGCTGGATAAGACCACCGGCCGCTATCACATCAGCGGCGTGATGGGGCCGGATGAGTACCACGAAAGCTATCCGAACAGCGACGAGGCCGGCCTTACCGACAATGCGTACACCAACATCATGACGGCATGGCTGTTTCAGCTGATCGGCCAGCTGAAACCGCGATTCGCCAAGCACGGATATGCGGCCGCCGCCAAGCGGGCCGCTTTTACCGCGCATGATTTCGCTCAGCTCGATGTCGTGCGGCGCAAGTTGACCCTGGACGTCAACGACAACGGCATCATCGGTCAGTTCGCCGGCTACTTCAAGCTGCCGACGCTGGACTTTGACGCGTACCAGAAAAAGTACGGCGATATTTCGCGCATCGACCGCATCTTGAAGGCGGAAGGCAAAACGCCGGACGCGTATCAGGTGGCCAAGCAGGCCGACACCATGATGGCGTACTTCCTGCTGGATCCGGCCACCATCGAGGGCCTGATCGCCGACATGGGTTACCAGCTGCCGGCGGATCATTTTTCCCAGAACCTGGAGTTCTACCTGGAGCGGACGACGCACGGCTCGACGCTGTCGCGGATCGTGTACGCGGTCCTCACGCGCATGGACAACCGCCGCGACCAGTCGTGGCAGCTGTTCCATCAGGCGCTGTTCTCGGATTACTACGACATTCAAGGCGGCACCACCGCCGAAGGGATTCACCTGGGCGTGATGGGGGCGACACTGTATGTTGAGGAGTCCCTGTACGGCGGCGCGAATCTGCTAGGCTCGCAGCTGCGGTTTGAGCCGGAGTTGCCAAGTCAGTGGCAGCAGCTGGACTACCAGCTGCACTTCCAGGGCGCAGCGGTGGCAGTCACAGCTGATCACCAGACCCTCACGCTGAAGGCGGACCAGGATCTGCAAGTCAAGGTGGCAGACAAGCCAATCGCGTTGACCGCGGGTAAAGCAGTCACGGTCGACTATCGTTAGGAGGCATTTCATGACAACATTTGAGCAAATTAAAGGCGCCGTCTTTGATTTGGACGGCGTGATCACGGACACGGCGCGATTTCATTCGCAGGCCTGGAAACAAATCGCCGAAAAGGTGGGTGCCGGCTGGGACGATGAGCTGGCCGACGCACTGAAGGGTATTGACCGAATGGCGTCGCTTGATCTGATTTTGAAGCACGGCGGCAAGCAACATGATTTCACGCTGGCGGAAAAAGCAGCGCTGGCCACCGAGAAAAACACGCGGTACCTGCAGCTGGTCGACACGCTGACCCCCGCCGACATCCTGCCAGGAATCCAGGACTTTCTGGATGCCTTGCGGGCTGGCGGCTACAAGCTCGCGCTGGCCTCCGCGTCGAAAAACGCGCCGCGGGTGCTGAAGAACCTGGGACTGACCGAGTACTTCCCGCACATCGTCGACCCCGCGACGCTGGCTCACGGCAAGCCGGATCCAGAAATTTTCGTCAAGGCCGCCGAGAGTATCGCTGTCGCGCCTGAGGCCTGCATCGGCATTGAAGACGCGGCCGCGGGCGTTCAGGGCATTAACGCGGCCGGTGAACTGTCAGTCGGCATCGGGGATGCTGAAGAGCTGCACGAGGCCGCCATCGTCTTTCCCTCGACCGCCGAGCTGACCCTGCCCAACATCAAGGCCGCGATGGAAAAGGGCGATGTGCATGCCTAAAGCAGTTGTCTTTTTCGATTCGGACGGCACGCTGCTGCGCGATGATAAGTTACTGGCCAAAAGCACGCTGACGGCCATCGAGCAGCTGCGGCAAAATGACGTGCTGCCGGTGGTCGCGACTGGCCGCAACATCTTCGAGATTCAGTATGTGCTGGATCAAACCGGTATTGATTCGATCGTCTCGGCCAATGGCAGTTACGTCCAGTACCAAGGCCGCAAGCTGGACGCGGCGGTGATCCCGACGCCGCTGATCGAGGCGTTCAACGCCTTTGCCGCAAAGCAAGGCGATCCGGTGGCGTGGTTCAACAACCGCCGATTTGCCTTGAGTCGAGAAACTGCGGCTACCCGCGAGAATTTTGCCCTGCTGAAGCTGGACGCTAAGGTGAACCCGGACTGGTACCAAACCCACGAGGTCAACTTCATGTTCGTGTTCAACACGGACAAGGAAGCCCTGTACAACCGGCAGTTTGCCGGTCAGCTGGACCTGGTACGGAATAATCCGCGCGGCCTGGACACCATGCTGGCCGGCGTGTCCAAGCGGACTGGCATTCTGAAACTACTGGCCGAGGCGGGGCTCACCGGCATTCCCACTTACGGCTTTGGCGATGAGCTGAACGATGAGCCGATGCTGAAGCTGGTCGATCACCCCGTGGTGATGGGCAACGGCAATCCGAAAATGAAGGCCCTGGCCGAATACGTGACCGGCGATAACATGCATGACGGCATTGGCCAAGGGCTGCGGCACTTCCAATTGATCTAAATTGGCTAATACAACTGGGGCACACAGTAAGTGTGCTCCTGTTTTGCTATCTGTCGCTGAGTCTTCAACCCGGCCGTTTTGCGTTTATGACCAAGGACGCCGGCTTGGTAGTCAACATGGCGCTGCCGATGACGGCTAAACTAACAACGCGACGTTGACCAAGATGATCACGTTGCTGTCGCCCAGAGTCAAGCAATTAGCTAAACAAGTATTAGGCGAGTCGCCTGCAATCTGACATGGGACACGTTTTTTTCACGCGGCAACGAGTCGTCTGAAGCGCCAGGGAGAAAAAATTCTGCTACCATGAGCTCATCAATTATTGGGGTGATCCAAATGGTGAAGTTTGCGCAGATTCGTGGTTTTCTCATTGATCTGGACGGGGTGATTCTCGATACGGCAAGCTTAGATCTGAAGGCTTGGCACCAGCTCGCGACCTCACTTCAGCTGCCCTGGGATGATGAACTCGAGGTGCAATTGAAAGGCCGCAGCCGCTTTGATACGCTCGGGATGATTTTGGATTACTCAGGTGAAGCTGATCAGTTTGATGCGGTGGCTGAGGCATTCCTTGCCAACCATCAGAATGAACGATTTCTCAAGTTGGTGGCAAACCTGACCCCGGCTGATACCCTGCCGGGAATCAAGGTATTTTTGGCCGAATTGAAGACAAACGGGTTTCTCCTGGCTTTAGCCTCCGCGTCGAAAAACGTCCCGGTGGTACTTGACAGGCTTGAATTATCCCAGTATTTTCCAAATCGGATTTGCCCAGATATGTTCATTCAGGAAAGGCCGAATCCAGAAATATATTTAAAGGCCTCTGCCAGCATTGGCTCGGCGCCGGCGGACTGTATCGGCATCTCATACGCGGCGTCCGGGATCGAGGCAATCAACGCGGCCGGGGCCTTATCGGTCGGCATTGGTGATCGGTGGATCTTGAAGGAGGCGGCGCTGGTGGTGCCGAGCACCCGGGAGCTGACATTGGCAAATCTGCGGGCCCAGCTGAGTTAAAGGTCAGGGGGAATTTAAATGGAAATCGCCGCAAGTAAGCGCTGGTGGGCGATGACGGCGCTGGGCTTTTTTGCCTTCATGACCAATCTGGATGGGTCGGTCGTCAACGTTGCGGTGCCGGTGATGGCCAAAAGCCTCGCCGTGCCGGCCAGCCAAATGGTGTGGGCGACATCGGTCTACCTGATCGTGCTAACGGCACTGCTGTTGCCATTCGGCAAGCTGGGCGACCTGATCGGCAAGCCGCGCATCTTCAAGTGGGGCACGGCGGGCTTCATTTTAGGGTCGGTGATGGCGGGCATTGATCTGGGCTTTGCCTTTCTCATGGTGGCGCGGATCGTGCAGGCGACCGGGGCGGCCATGACGTTGGCCAATACTTACGGCATCGTGACGGCGAGTTTCCCGGCGCGGGAGCGCGGCAAGGCGATGGGTTTCGTTGGCACCTTTGTCGCGCTAGGCAGTGTCGCCGGCCCGGCCGTTGGCGGACTGGTGCTGGCGGTCGCAGCGTGGCCAGTGCTTTTCTGGATCAACGTGCCATTTGGCCTGGTCGCTTTGGGGCTTGCGCTGTGGGCGATGGGCAACGGGCAGCCGCAGCGGTCGACCTTTGATTGGCTGGGCGCAGCTGCCCAGGCGCTGGCGATCGGGGCCGGGTTTTGGTCGTTGAATCTGCTGCAGACCCAGGGGCTTACGCCGGGGGTGATGGGCCTGCTGATCACTGCGGCGGCGGCCTTGCTATTTTTCTGGTGGTGGGACCGCCGCAACCAAAACTCGCTGATGCCGCTGACGATTTTCCACAACCGACTGTTTTCACTGGGGGTGCTCTCGGTGTTCTTCGTCTTCATGGCGCAGTTCTTCACGACCGTGCTGATGCCGTTTTACCTCGAGGACGCGCTGGGGCTCGGGCCGGGCACCGCCGGGGCGCTGCTGACGCTGTACCCGCTGATGATGGTGTTCTTTGCGCCGCTGGGCGGCGTGCTGGCCGACCGTTATAACGCCGCTGCGGTCGCTTTGAGCGGCGTGCTGCTGATTGCGCTCGGGAGTGCCGGCTACTTGCTGCTCGGCCTGCACAGCTCACTGTGGGCCTTTGTGGTGATCACGGTGATGCTGGGGATCGGCAGCGGGATCTTTCAGTCGCCAATCGGGGACCTCGTGATGTCGGTCGCCGATTCCACGCAACTGGGCGTCGCGGGCAGTGTCAACGCACTGGCGCGCAACCTAGGGATGGTCGCCGGCACCAGCGCCGCGACCACGACGCTGTTTACCCGCATGAGCACCCTGGCCGGGCGGCGGATCACCACGTTCCCGGCGGCCCACCCAGCGTGGTTTATCAGCGGCATGCACCTGGCAATGGGCATTGCGACGGTCCTGGTGCTGGCCGCGGCCGTGGTGCTTGGGCTGACGGTACCGCGGTGGCGGGTGTTTCGCCAAGCCGGCTGATTCACGTCAATGCGAGGCCAGCCGAGGCGACGGGGCTCCGCAGTAGCCGGAGTGGGCGAGGTGCAGGCTGCCTTCTTGGTACTTTACCGCGGGTGGTACACTATAGGCGTGAAACTAATTGAGAACGGAGGCAGTCAGCATGAAAGCAATCGTGATCGAACAAGCAGGCGGGCCGGAAGCACTGCAGCTTAAAGAGGTGCCGACCCCTCAGGTCAAACCTGGCTGGAGTCTGGTCAAAGTCAAAGGCTTTGGCATCAACCGGTCGGAAATTTTCACTCGCAATGGCGAGTCACCGACTGTCAAGTTCCCGCGGATCTTGGGCATCGAGTGCGTCGGTGAAATTGCGGACACCACCGACGCCGCTCACCTGCCAGTCGGTCAAACGGTCGCCTGCCTGATGGGCGGCATGGGGCGGGCGTTTGACGGCGGTTATGCCGAGTACGTGCTGATGCCGAATCAAAGCATTTTGCCGGTGACCACCAGTCTCAGCTGGGCCGAATTTGCCGCGATCCCCGAGACCTACTTCACCGCGTACGGCGCGCTGCACAATGCGCACCTTGACCTCGCCCACAGTTTGCTCGTGCGTGGGGCGACCAGCGGCGTCGGCAGCGCGGCCATCAAGTTGGCCAAGGCGATGGATCCAACCATTAAGATTGCCGGGTCCACGCGCCACCAAGAAAAATTTGCGGCGCTAAAAGCCATCGGGTGCGACGAGCCGGTGCTCGATGAGGACGGCAAGGTGCAAACTGATGGCAAGTTCGACGCCATAATTGAACTGGTCGGGACGGCAACGCTGACGGATTCGCTCTCGCACCTGAATCCGCGCGGGTACTGCTGCCTGGTCGGCGGTCTGGCCAATCAGTGGACGGTGCCGGACTTTGACCCGTTCGTCATTCCCACCGGGGCGTCTTTGACCTCGTTCGGCTCTGGTGCTGAGATCACCCCGGAGCGCTTTGCCAACATGATGCGGCTGATCGAGAATCACCACATCGACGTTAAACCGCGCAAGACCTTCGATCTGGCCCACACCGGTGAGGCCCAGGCGGCGCTGGATGAGCCGGACAGCTTCGGCAAAGTGGTCGTCCTTCTTTAATTCAACCCTAGACGCTAAAATGCCGTCTTCTGCACGATGCAGAAGACGGCAATTTTTTGCTATCGATCATTGATTAATTGGCTTGGTGGGGGACGCGCTTAAGGGTCACTTGATCGCCGACTTCGGCCACCACGTCGTAGCCGGGATCATTGTCCAGCGGCCCGAAGTTTAGCGTCAGGGTATGCGCAGTTTGGGCGGCAAGATGCACGCGCTCTTTGACGATCATCTGCAGGGCATCGGCGAACGTGAAGTGGGTGGCGGCGTCTTGTTCCGCCTTGGCCAGCGTGTAACCCTGGTCGATCATCGATTTGACGAAGCTGATCGTCACGATGTCGCGGTAGCTGTACCGCTTGTTTTGCCCTTCGCCGTGGCGGATCGGGTGCACGATGCCTTTTTTCTCCCAATACCGGATCTGGGTGGCCGTAGCCCCAGTGACGCGGCTGGTTTCGCCGATGCCCATTGACACGTCAAGGTCTTGGACCTGACGTTTGAATTCATCCAAAGTTTTTCCTCCTATACCATTGACATGTAAACACAACTGACGTAATATTTTCACTTGTGATTATAACACAATGTTATATTCGTGTAACAAAAAATTAGATAGGGAGCCTAAAACATCATATGGACAGTCTTAAAAATGCTAAAGATGTGAATGGCAAACCGATCCATGCGATGATGATGATCATCACCCTGCTCGTGGGGACCTTCACCACTGTGTTGAATCAGACCATTCTCTCAACCGCGTATCCGACCTTAATGAATACGTTCAATATTTCCACTTCGACAGTCCAGTGGCTGACGACGGGCTTCATGCTGGTCAACGGGATCATGATTCCAGTCACCGCGTTCCTGGTGAACAAGGTGCCGACCAAAATTCTGTACATGTTTGCGATGAGCACGTTCCTGATTGGGACGATCGTCGCTTATGTTGCCGGCAACTTCGGCATCCTGCTGACTGGGCGCTTGATCCAGGCGGTCGGCGTCGGCGTCACGATGCCGCTGCTGCAGAACATCATGCTGACGATTTTCCCGCCTGAAAAGCGCGGGGCCGCCATGGGCGTCGCCGGCATCGCCATCGGGGTTGCACCCGCCATCGGGCCCACGCTGTCCGGGTGGGTGATCGACCAGTTCGGCTGGCGGATGCTGTTTGGCATGATCATCCCCGTTGCGGCGCTGGTCTTGATCAGCTCGTTCTTCTTCATGGCGAACGTGCTGCCTGACCGCAACCCGAAGCTCGACGTACTTTCGCTCATCGAGTCGACCATCGGTTTTGGCGCCTTGCTTTACGGCTTCTCAGAAGTCGGCGACAAGGGCTGGGGCTCACCGATCGTTTACGGCTCCATCATCGTTGGCGTACTGGTGATCGCGCTGTTCACGTACCGGCAGCTGCACTTGGACCAGCCGTTCCTGGAACTGCGGGTTTTCAAAACGAAAATCTTCACCTTGTCGTCGATCCTGGGTTCCATTGCCAACATGGCGATGGTCGGGGCCGAAATGGTCATTCCAATGTACCTGCAGATCATTCACGGCAAAACGGCGCTGGAATCTGGGCTGACCCTGTTGCCTGGGGCCATCATGATGGCGCTGATGAGTCCGGTCACTGGGAACATTTTTGACCGCATTGGGGCCAAGCGCCTCGCGCAACTGGGCCTGTTCCTGCTGGCCATTGCGACGGTGCCTTATGCGTTCGTCACGGCCAACACGCCGTCGATTTACATCACAATGCTGTACATGGTCCGGATGTTCGGGATCTCCATGACGATGATGCCGCTGACTACCAACGGCATGAATGCCTTGCCGCAGAACATGATCGCCCATGGCACCGCCGTCAACAACACGGTGCGGCAGATCGCCAGCTCCATTGCGACCGCGATCATGATCTCCGTGCTCAGCGACGTCACCAACGCGTCCAAGCCGGCCAAGTCACTCCTCACGTCCGACCCGCTGGCCTACAAGCACGCGTTCTTCAACGCGACCTTGAACGGCTACCACGCGGCGTTCTGGTTCGCGATCGGTTTTTCGACCCTCGGCTGGCTGCTGGCATTCTTCCTTAACCAGAAGACGGGTTCCGTTGAGGTTGACCTCAAGTCTGACGCTAAAAAGGAGGCGGCAAAATGATTCTATGGATACTGATCATTAGCACCGCCTTGCTGTTCCTCAGCTTCATGCTGATGAAGAACTCCTGGCTGCGCACGTGCCTCAGCGCAGTTTTCCTGGTCATTCTCTTGGGCTCGATCGCGCTGATCCAGACCAACGATGCCCAGCACGTCGGGATGAAAAAAGTTACCACTGAAACCACGCAGGTGATTTACAGCGCATCGCCGAGTCCGCAGCTGAAACTGCTGCTGCATCAGAACATCGGCACCGCCGGCAAGCACAGCGTGGTCATCTACAAGACTAGCCAAAAAGGCAAGGCCACGCACACCAAGGCGGACTACGACATTCACAACAAGGTCGTCTCAACGTCTGATAACGTGGCGCAGATGAAAGTCCGCCGCACCGAGTGGGTGTACAAGTCAGGATTTTACTCGACGCTGTTTGCCAACCAGAACAATCACTTGCTGGTCAGCCAGACCAACACGTTCTCGCTGCCCAAGGGTTGGTACAACCTGACCACTAAGCAGGCCAAGGCCCTCGGCAAGCAGGCGAAAGCCATGCAGCACCCGAGTGCCGCACAAAAGGCCGCGATGGGCCAAGCCATTCAGGCGCAAGTCGCCGCGGCGATGCAAAAGAATCCTTCGATGAGTAAGGCAGATCAGCAGAAGCTGGTCAAGCAGATTACCGCCAAGGCTCAGCAGCAGGCGATGGCCAAGCTGATCAAGCAGATTCAAGCCAAATATTAAGGTTGAAGAAGTCGTGTCTGAGAAGACACGGCTTTTTTGCTGCCGGCCATTGAAAAAAGCACTGCCTTTTCAAGGCAGTGCTGCGGGCACCCACAAGCGAATTGTCGCGTACCGAGACTACTTTTCACCAAATCTTTTGGCGAAGTCGGTAATGATACGGCGGCTTTGCTTAGTCTTAATCAACGCCTTTCGCCACTGCGCCGGGGGCTGCTCGTCTAAGTGGCCGGCCGCATACAGGCAGGCGGCGATTTGGGCAATTGTGTCGGTGTCCTCGCCGAGGTTGGCTGCAGTTAAAATCAGGTCCTGCACTGACGCGGCATTGGCCGCACACCAGACGGCTGCTTCCAGCGAGTCAATCACGTAGCCGCTTGAGCGAATCTGGTCGCGCGGTGTGGCGAAAAAGTCTGGGCTCAAGACCCGGTCAAAATACGCGAGTTCCTCGGCATGGAAGTCACTTTGGTGCACCAACTGGCTGGCCTGCTTGAGTGCTTCGGCGAGCATCTGGCCCGCCAGCAACTGCCGCAGCGTCTCAACGTACAGACAGCTGGCGATGATCGACCTCTCGTGGCCGTGCGTCACTGTGGTAAAGTCCCTGATGCGTTGCTGACGATCCGGCCAGCTTTGCCCATTCAGGGCGAAGGCGAGGGGCGCAATGCGCATCAACGCGCCATTGCCGTTTGCGTTAACCGACCGGCTGCCCGCCTCAGTTGCGGGCACGCGCCCGGTGTTGAAGCGGCTGATGGCCTCACTGGTGCCGATGCCAATGTCGAAACGAATCCCGCGCGGCGTGTAGTCGCCATCGAGATAGGCAGTGAACTTTTGCATCAGCTGGGTTGGCCCGCCGCCTTCGGTCAGCGTTTCGGCCAAGCACAGGGTCAGCGAGCTGTCGTCGGACCATGAGCCAGTCGGCTGATCATACGTACCATGGCCGGTCATGCTGGTGAGCTGATAGCTGTCCCGAGGCTGGAACTCGACTGGCACCCCGAGCGCATCAGCAATCATGCTGACTTCGAAAAAGTTTGTGATTTGGTTTTGACTGGCCATGGCTGCCTCCATGATTGACGTTAATCACTATTGTTGAATTCAGTTTAGCATAGTGCTTAACCGCAGATGAACTGGTTGCTGCCTGTGGGAGTCTGAACAGTCCAAATTGAGCGTATACTCGATGGCCCAACGCAGACTGTCACTTACGTTTCATTCTCCCTATCAGTACACTTAAGGCAAGAACATTGGCTAAGCTGAAGAAGTATTTGCTGGCTGCGTAACTCAAGACCGGTATCCTGGTCTGTTGGCTAGGCGGACGAGTTGGCAGCGTATTTTCGAAAGGATGACAATCAGTGAGAGCGGAAACCGACAAGATGCAGGCCGCCTATTTTACGCAAGTGGGAGATCCTGACCAGATTGAAGTGGGGCAGCTACCGGTGCCGTCGATCGGGCCGGCTGATGTCCTGGTGCGGATCTGTGAGGCGGCGGTCGACCGAGTCGATGCTTATGTGCGTTCCGGGGCGTTTAAAACACCGCTTCAACCGCAGCAAATCATCGGCCGCGATGCGTGGGGTACGGTGGCGGCCGTGGGTGCAGAGGTCACGGCTTTCCATGTTGGCGACCTCGTCTGGACCAACAGCATGGGCTACGGCGGCCGGCAAGGGATCACCGCACAGTTTGCTGCCATTCCTGAGACGCGTCTGTTTGTGATGCCCAATGTAAACCCGAGCAGCTGGCTGGCGCTAGTTCACCCTGGTGCGACCGCGGCCATCATCGTCACGCAACTTCTGAAGCTGCAGTCTGGCCAGACTCTGCTGGTCGAAGGCGGCGCGGGGCACGTTGGCCGGATGCTGATCCAGTGTGCGAAAATTTGCGGACTGCACGTGATCGCCACGGCGAATCCGCGAGATTTTGCTGCTGTGACTGCCTTGGGCGCTGAGGTCATCGACTACGCACCAGGCTGGGAGACAAAATTGACCGGGCCAGTGGATGCCATCATCGATACTTCAGGTCGCGTCCCGTTGCAGCTAAACCTGGATCAGCTTGCAGTGGGCGGCCAGCTCATTTTGATTGCTGCCACCAAAGAACCCAAGGTTAGCTTTGACCTGCCCAGATTCTACATGAACGTTCAGCAATTGCGCGGGTTTGTCATCAGCCGGGCGAGTTTAGCGAGTCTGACGCAGGCGAATCAATGGCTGCTTCAGCACGCGGCCGCTTTTGCGCCGCTGCCGGTTGAGCGGTTGCCGTTAAGTGATGCCGCAAAGGCCCATGCAATGGTCATGGATCCACAGGTGAAAACGCGGCTGCTGATTACCTTGCCATAGTTGTTGGTAATCCGATATGATGGCCCCAAAGACAAGCAGGAGGAGAATGTCATGAAAATCGAACTGGTGCCAATCACGATCGACATGTATGAAGGCGACGTCGAAGTCTACGATAATTCAATCACTTTGGATCCGTATGTGTTGGTGCACGTCATTGCGAAAGCGCCGCACTGGTCAGAAACGGTCGATGGGGATGTTCAGCTGCGTCGCCAGAAGGTGCGTG
The DNA here is from genome assembly GCF_016861825.1 of Lacticaseibacillus sp. 866-1. Classification (NCBI taxonomy): domain Bacteria; kingdom Bacillati; phylum Bacillota; class Bacilli; order Lactobacillales; family Lactobacillaceae; genus Lacticaseibacillus; species Lacticaseibacillus sp. 866-1. The sequence continues at coordinate 24,674 of NZ_BOLU01000029.1, forward strand.
AAATCAAGAAGGCCATTGCACCGGTGATCAAGCAGAACCAACAATGGCTCGATTTGGATACTCTGCAGCCACCTGAAGCTATTCTTAAAGCAGTCCCTGACATGATCAATAAGCTCAGGGCTGCTTTAAACACGGTGATGATTCCAGGCGAGTTGGAAATCGACTCGATGGAGCTGATTGGGTCCTGGCCGGCATACGAAGCTGAGCCAACCGCGCTGCTTGACCAGTATCATCAGCAGCACGCGCTTCATCTAGCAGAACGCCTCAGAGACCAAAAACTGGACAAATAATTTGCGAGCCGAGTGGGTGACCACGACCCACGCTCGTCGAATGTCAAAAACGCCCGGCGCCTTTTCTTGAAATTACCAAGAAAGGGAGCCGGGCGCTTCGTCAGCCTTTGAACCCACGCAAAGGGCACCATCCCTCTCGAAATGGTGTCCCGCGCCACCGTGGTTGCCCCGGTGGCTTTTTATTGCAGGGTTGCCCCTGCCTGCTATCCCAACCACTGTCATCAGGGCCGGTCGCTTTATTAAGTTAGGAAAGTGATAGCAGCATCCCTCACGCGTCCTGTAAGGACCCCATGCTCTTCACATGGTCTTCATCGCCAAACCGATCGGAAGGCTCAACGTGCCTGGCGGCCCCAAGGTGCAGGTCGGATCGCCAGGGAGTTTCCGGGTGAATCTGACGAAGCGGTACCTGCCTCGCCCTCCCATCATCCAGAGATAGTATCGCACACAATGAAACCGCTGTCAATCAATTTAAGATGAAGCTTTTTAACCGTGTCATGACATATAGTATTCCATTTATATTCGCAGCTAATTCGACCTCGAAGCGGTCCAGCCGCACACTAAAAGGTGCCTTGATCAAAATCATGATCAAGGCACCTTCAACTATTTAGTGAACTTTTTGAAGCGGTCAATAAATGCCGTTGTGATCGGCGTCTGGAGCCGGTGCTTGCGCCAGGCCAAGACCGTGTGGGTCTGCACGCGCGGTGAGAACGGGATGAACCGGACCCCGGCATGGTTTTGCGGGTCGATGACGCCTTCAATCGTCAACGCCGCGCCAACTTGCGCTTGGACCAGGGGCATGACGTTAAAAATCAGGTTGAAGTGGCCGACAATTTTCAGGTCGGCCAGCTCGATCTCAGACCACGAAGCCAGCAGTTGCTGTACGGCGCCGCGACTGGAGATGATGAGCGGCACCTCTGGCAAGTCGGCGGGCTCAATCACGGGCTTAGTCGCGATTGGGGCGTCGACGCTGACGACCAGGCCCCAGCGTTCCGTATGCGCCAGCGTCAGGTGGTCGTATTTGTCGGCATTCACCGGCTCCAGCAGCAAGGCTAGGTCGATTAAGCCCTTGTCGAGCCGGTCAAACAGGTCGTCGGAAGTCCCGGTGAACAGGTCGAAGGTCACCGCCGGGTATTCGGCCGTGAACGCGGCAAGCTCATTGGCCAAAGTGTGACTGCTGTCGGCCTCGACTGCGCCAATGTTGAGGTTGCCGCTGAACAACTGGCGGCGCTGGTCGATAAACGTCTGCTCGGTTTGCTGCGTCAACGTCAAAATTTCCTGCGCACGCGTTTTGAGGTAAAGACCGGCGTGTGTCAACGTGAGGCCGTGGTTGGTCCGCGTGAACAGCGGGGCGCCTAACTCGTTTTCCAGCTGCTTGAGCTGGCGGGACAGCGTGGGCTGCGTGATGTGCAGCCGCTCTGCCGCCCGCGAGATCGAGCCCGCGCCATCAATCGCCAAAAAGTATTCCAGCAGTCTTAATTCCATCACTCACGCCTCCAGTCAGTTAATCAGGCCGGTCGCCATCCGTGCCGGGCTTATCGATTCCTAGACTACTATACCGATGCAGGCGAGGATTCACAATCAGGTTGACGACCAGATCCGCGACACTTTTGCGCGACACGATGGTGCCTTTAAAAGGCGTCCCCTTTGCCGTGAGCTCGTAGTCAATCTCCTCATCGTTCGTCAGGTAGGCGGCGCGAATCAGGGTATAGTCTAGATTGCTGGTCTCGATGATTTGGGCAGCGCGGCGGGTGTCGTCCATCACCGCCGTGCCGACGTCTGCTTCGACCCAGCGGCCAAACGCCCCAGGCACCTCATGGTACAAGCCGAGCCCCGTGATGTAGATCAGCCGGTCAACGCTGGCGTTGTTCATCGCCTTGACGATATTTTTCGCCATCGGTTCAAACTCGCCGCCGAGGTTCGCGTAGACGATGTCCTGGCTGGCCATGGCCTGGAACAGCGCCTGGTAGTCGTTCACGTCGGCCTCGAGCACGGTTTCGCGGGTGGGGTCGATTTGTCCCAGACGCTTGGCCCGGCGCAGGTACAAGGTGAGATGAGCGTCGGTTTCTTGCAGCAGGCGCTGGCGCACCAGTCTGGCAATCTGACCGTTAGCGCCCAAAAGCAGCACATTGGTCAACGTCTAGCCCTCCGTGTCAGTTTTGCCGTAGATTTCCTCAGCCAGCGGGAACGCGGACCACGCTTTGGGCCAGCCGGCGTAAAAGGACAGGTGCGTGATCAGCGCGACCATTTCGGTCTTGGTCACGCCGTTTTCTTTGGCAATGGCTATGTGCGAATTCAACTGCGGAAAAAGGCCCTGCGCCATCAACGCGGCGCAAGTGATCAGGCTGCGGTCGCGGGCAGACAGCTTGTCTTCCTTAGCCCAGACCTGACCGAACAGGACATCATCATTCAGCGCGGCGAACTGCGGGGCAAAGTCGCCCAAGTTGTCGCGGCCAGCGGTTTGTTTTTTAGCCATTTTAATCTTCCTTTCTAGGTGAGCGGCCTACCACGGCTGGGTCGTCGGGCCGACGGTGAATTCACTCACGTTCGTGTCTTCCGGCATGTCGATGGCAAAGGCGACGACGTCCGCGATCCGTTCAGCACTGATTTCATACGTGTCATAGGTCTGCTGCATTGCCTCGGCGGCACCAGGGTCGGTGATCGTGTCGAGCAGCTCCGTCTTAATGGCGGCCGGATAAATCGTTGCCGTGCGAATGTGGCTGCCTTCCTGGGCGGATTCCATGCGCAGCACTTCCATCAGGTCACGCACCGCCCACTTAGTCGCGCCATACACCGCGCCGTTGGGGTAAGCCTTGAGCCCGGCGACGGAGCTGGTCGTGATAAAATGGCCGGCGTGCTGCGCCTTGAATGTCGGCAGGGCGGCAGCAATACCGTTGAGCACGCCTTTCAAGTTGACGTCGACCATCTGATTCCACTCGTCGACCTTCAGTGCAGATAGTGGGGAGCTCGGCATCAGCCCGGCGTTCAGAAACATCACGTCGAAGCGGCCAAAAGTATCCTGGGCCATTTTCACGAGCGCGGCGTTATCTGCCGGCTTGGTGACGTCTGTGACGCGATACACGGCTTGACCTCCGGCGGCCTGGATGGCTTTGGTCAACTGTGCCAGTTTGTCTTCGCGCCGGGCGCCCAGCACGACCTTGGCGCCTTTTGCTGCCAGCAGTTTCGCGGTGGCGGCGCCGATGCCACTTGATGCGCCAGTAATCACAACAACTTTATCTTTGATCATGAAAAATTCCTCCTAGTCCGTCAGTGCGTTGTACTGATCATCAGAAACTGGCTCGAGCCACTCCGGCGTGCCGGCCGTGATCGCGATGTGTGAGAACCAGCTGTCCTTCGTCGCGCCGTGCCAGTGCTTCACGCCATCGTGGGTGACAACGACATCCCCGGGGTGCAGCTTGCGCGCCGGCTGGCCTTCTTCTTGGTACCAGCCCTCGCCGCCGGTGACCAGCAGCAGCTGGAAGCCGTCGTGGTGAATGTGCCAGTTGTTCCGGCAGCCGGGCTCGAAGGTGACGTTGCCGACGCCGACGTTGATGGCCGGGTCGCTGATCAGATTGTTGAGGTAGCTCTGGCCGACAAAATACTGGGCGTAGGGGTCGTTCTTGGCGCCCATGGGGAAGATGCCGTGCTTTACGGCTTGTTCGTTGGTTGTCATGGTTGATTGTCCTTTCGAAAAGCTTCAGTAGTGAGACTCACTTTAACTGAGGTAATTGTAATAACTATTTAGATATACGTCCAATGCTCCTTCTGCCTGGCCTCTATGCTTGTTGAGCATGTCAAAGAGCAACCGAAAAAGAGACAGAACATTGCCTAGTCAGTTATATAAGGCAATCGAGATTTGTGCGAATAAAGTCCCAAAGTCTTGGTGTGACAACGTTTTTGAGGATGGGTAAAAGTTTGACGGCGGATAACGATGGCAATCTCAGCAATGACAAGGCTTTACGCGTGACACTGCGCAAATATACAAATTTATTGTGTGCCTTGACCATAGAAGACGGTCCGCCCCTGGTTTTCAGGCGACCCAATTACCTAGATTTGACTCTTGTGGATGATTGCAGGGATTATACATATTCCTATTTAAGGTGATTAGGGTATCCAGTAACGCAATCTCTTTAGGCTCGTAGACACATACCAACCTTGACTTCGGTGAGTTCAACTTCGTCTGCCAAAGTTTTCCCCGGGGTATCAGGGAAAATGTTTTTGCAAAATTAACGAAGGTTGTCCTCACACTATTATTGGCGCAAGTAGGATTCAAATTCCCTCGCAACTCCTTGCCGGAACCGGTATCATAGAGACAAGCAAAAACTTGGAGGAAAAGTGAAAATGGCAAGTTTCGATCAGCTCATGCATTCAATCGACGAAGCAGCTGGCGACACGCAACGTGACCGTGGCACCATGTTCGAAGAAGTCGTCAAGTCATACTTACTCAATGAGCCCACATACAAAAATCTCTACGACAATGTTTGGATGTTAAATGAGGTGCCGTCTGAATACAACATTCCAAAGAAAGACCTTGGCGTTGATCTTGTTGCGCGGCAAAGGGGTACAGGTAAACTTACCGCTGTCCAAGCGAAGTACTACAAAGGCAAAGTAGGCAAGGACACAATCAACAGTTACGTGGCCGAGCTGAACAAGAATTATTATTCGGATGGGCTGCTGGTCGCTACGACCGATGAGTGGAATCGCAACGCCGAAGCGGCTCTGGACGATGGGTCCAAGGATATTAGCCGAATCGGTCTCTCGGATTTAAGAAACTCCGACTTTGATTGGTCCCAGTTTAAGTTTGGAGATGCCGCTAAGCCTATTCAGGCCAGTCACAAAGCTCCGCGTTCTTACCAGCAGGAAGCTATCAAGAAGACCGTAGCTTATTTTGACACGCATAATCGCGGGAAACTGATCATGGCCCCAGGCACCGGGAAGACGTTTACTAGTCTCAAGATTGCAGAAGCGCTCGCAGATCATAATGATCAGGCCAATTTCTTTGTGCTGTACCTTGTTCCGAGTATTCAGTTGCTTTCTCAAACACTTTTCAGCTGGAATAGTGACGTCGCTAGCGGCAGAGAACTGGTCTCATTTGCTGTAACGTCAGACCGGAACGCCTCCAAAAAACGCACCTTCAATAATGAAGACGACAGTGAGATGAACATTCAGGATATTGGTTTTCCTGCCTCGACCAGCGCGGAGAAACTGATGAAAAATTTTGCCGCGCTGAAACCGGCTGAAGGTAAACGACTCACCGTTATTTTCAGTACATATCAGTCAATTGATGTTATTCATAAAGCTCAGGATCTCGGCTATCCGGAGTTCGATTTGATTATCGCAGATGAAGCTCATCGTACGACCGGTTCGCATGAGATGGGTAAAGACGCTGGTATGTTTACCAAGGTTCACGACAATAAGGTTGTGAAGGCCAAGCATCGGTTGTACCAGACGGCAACACCTAAGATATACTCGCAAGAGACTAAGAAGAAGGGTAAAGAGGAGAACGTCATCATCGCCTCGATGGATGACCCTGACCTATATGGTGAAGAGATTTATCGTCTGGGTTTCGGTGACGCAGTGGGTAAAGGCATCTTGACGGATTACAAGGTTGAAGTGCTTGCAGTCGATGAATCTGTAATCCAGAAGGATATGCAGAATAGTTTGTCGACTCAAAATGGCTTGAGTATCGACGATATCGGTAAAATTATTGGTGTCTGGAATGCAATGATGAAGCGGGAGAGCTTCTCGGATAAGACTGAGGGCGCTCCGATGCAGCGTGCGATTGCTTTTTCATCTGTGATTGATAACCAGCGTGGCCATGGGGCAGGCAAGGTAGGATCAAAGCAGATTGCCCAAGAGTTCAACCAAGTGGTTAACGAGTATCTTGGCGCGAACAACCCTAACGAAAATCACGTCCGAGTTAAACACGTCGATGGTAGTATGAATGCCTTGCAGAAGAAAGATGCAATCGATTGGCTTGCAGGAGACATGCCAGACGATGAAGCGCGAGTGCTCTCAAACGTCAAGTTTTTGACGGAAGGTATTGATGTACCGAATTTGGATGCCATCATTTTCTTTGCGCCAAAGCAATCTCAGATTGATATTGTTCAGGCGGTCGGTCGTATTATGCGCAAGTATGAAGGTAAGGAATATGGCTATATCATCTTGCCCGTTGTCGTTCCAATCGGTCAGGATCCGGATACAGTGCTTGACGATAATAAGACTTACCAGGCTGTCTGGTAGGTACTGAACGCGTTGCGCTCAATTGATGAGCGGTTCGAGGCTTCCGTGAATAAGCTTGATTTAAATAAGAAAAAGCCCCGTAACTTGAATGTAATTGGTGTCGGTGATGCGCCAAAGAAGGAGCTAGGTGGATCAGGTTCTGGTGACGGCGAGGAACACAGTGAACAACTTAACTTAGAATTAAACTGGCATGAAATTCAAAATGCTATCTATGGACGTATTGTCAAAAAGGTCGGCGATCGGCGGTATCTTGAAGATTGGACGGCGGATGTTCAGAAACTGGCAGAACGACACATTCGCTGGATTAAGAACTTGGTTGCAGATAAGCAATCGCCATTCGCGAAGTCATTTCGGAAATATGTTAAGAGTCTACAGCACAACATCAACAGCGATATTGACGACGAGCAAGCGATTGAGATGTTAGCTCAGCACATCATTACGAAACCGATATTTGAGGCACTTTTCGATCAGTACAGTTTTGTTAATGACAACCCTGTGTCTCGCGCCATGGAAGACATGGTGGAGAAGATGACCGAAGCTGGCTTTGATCAAGAGCAAGCGGCACTCGAGCCGTTCTACGAATCTGTACGGTTACGAGCGACAGGTATCGATAACGCTGCAGCGAAGCAGCAGTTTATAGTGACACTTTATGACAAGTTCTTTAGCACAGGTTTCAGGGACACCGCCGACAAGTTAGGGATTGTTTTCACGCCAGTGCAAATCGTAGATTTCATTGTGAAGTCTGTTGATGAGGTACTCAAAGAGCACTTTGGTCGCGGAATTGACGCTAAGAACGTGCATGTTCTTGATCCTTTTACAGGGACAGGCACATTTATCGCGCGTACGCTGGAGTATCTGAATCAAGAAATGAAAGATGGAAAAATTACATTAGCTGATATCACTCGCAAGTACACGCAAGAGTTACACGCCAATGAAATTGTGTTGCTCAGCTATTACATTGCGGCTATCAATATCGAATCGGTCTTTGACGAGATTAATGGACCAGAGAAGTACATTCCGTTTGATGGTATCGTTCTTGCTGATACCTTTGCCTCGACTGAGTACGGTGAGACACTGAGTGAAGATATTTTTGGCGGGAATAACAAACGGCTGAAGAAGGAACAGGCTGTGCCAATTACTGCGATTATCAGCAACCCACCATACTCAGTTGGTCAAAAAAATCAGAATGATGATAATCAGAATGCCCATTATCCTGTCCTGGAGAAACAAATTGCTGATACGTATGTGACTGGAAGTAAATCTGGTTATAGTAAAGCTGCGTATGACACCTATATAAAGGCGTTCAGATGGGCAACTGATCGTTTGGGAGAGCGTGGAGTGATCGGATTTGTTACAAACGGCAGCTTTCTCGATTCGGGTAGTACGGATGGGGTTAGAAAAGCCTTTTACAGAGATTTTAATTATTTGTATATTTATAATCTCAGAGGAAATCAAAGAACACAGGGGGAAACCTCTCGGAAAGAAGGAGGAAAAATCTTTGGTTCCGGCAGCCGAGCGCCAATTTCAATATCTATATTCATAAAAGATGGATCAAAAGAGCATCATCTTTACTACAAAGACATAGGTGATTATCTTACACGGCAGCAAAAATTTGAAGAAATCACCAAGGCTGGTTCAGTTTCAGGAATAAATTGGACTGAAGTTTTTCCTGACGAAAATGGTGACTGGCTGAACCAGAGAGATCCAAAGTATTTAAGCTACACTCCCATTGCCGATGAAAAAAAGACGCAGGGTGTATTTCCGAAGAATGCCCTTGGAATTGTTACAAACCGTGATGCATGGGTATATGGTTTTAACAGAGTTCAAGTAAGTAACAATGTCTCAACCTTGATTGAGCACTATAATGCGGAACGTGAGAGACTAAGAGGAGGGGTAGAGTTCAATCGAGACCCTAAGTATACCTGGATTATTCATAGAATTTCAAAAAAGCAGCGTAATCCCACGATTCACACGGGACTGCGCTGCTTTGGTGTTTCACCCATTGGGTGCGCCTATATGCTAAGGTTGAGTCGACAAAAACCATCACGAAAG
>NZ_BOLU01000030.1:0-31159 GCF_016861825.1 Lacticaseibacillus sp. 866-1
CATTTCTAATTTCTTTGGTCGGAGAGCAGACAAGGGACAGTGTAATGTCCTCTTTGTGTGCTCAGACATAAAAATGGTATATAAAAAGGAGTTTCGAGGCAAGATGCCTTTCAACTCCAAATATCGTAGCGCCTCTTTTTGCCTTGGCGCGGCGGGTGGTTTGAGTCAAGCTAGGCCGCTTGCTATAATGGGTTAACGAGCAATTGACAGAAAGTGGGCACTTATGGCTGACATTGATAAACAGGCGTTGCGCGAACGCCAGAAGCACATTCGTAATTTTTCTATCGTGGCACACATCGACCACGGTAAGTCGACCCTGGCGGACCGCATTTTGGAGCTGACTGATACCATCGCCAAGCGCGACATGCAGGCCCAGGTTCTGGACGATATGCCGCTGGAGCGCGAGCGCGGGATCACCATCAAGCTCAATGCTGTGGAGCTGCATTACACGGCCAAAGATGGCGAGACTTACATTTTTCACCTGATCGATACGCCGGGGCACGTGGACTTTTCTTACGAAGTCAGCCGCAGCCTGGCGGCCTGTGAAGGCGCGCTGCTGCTGGTGGACGCCGCTCAAGGCGTTGAGGCCCAGACGCTGGCAAACGTCTACCTGGCGCTTGACGATGACCTGGAGATCGTGCCGATCATCAACAAAGTCGACCTGCCCAGTGCCCAGCCGGAAGTGGTCAAGGAAGAAATCGAGGAAATGATCGGCCTGGATGCCTCGGACGCGATTTTGACTTCGGCCAAAACCGGTCTGGGTGTGCCGGAAGTGCTTGAACGCATTGTTTCCGACATTCCGGCGCCGAGCGGCGACCTCGACGCGCCGCTTAAGGCCCTGATTTTTGACTCGGTTTACGATGCCTACCGCGGGGTCGTGCTAGCGGTACGCATCGAAGACGGCATCGTGCAGGTCGGTGACACCATCGAGTTGATGAGCAATCAGAAGCGCTACGAGGTCACAGAGGTTGGGGTGATGTCGCCTAAGGCCGTGCAGAAAGATTACCTGATGGTCGGCGACGTGGGTTACATCACGGCGGCCATTAAGACCATTCAGGACACGCGCGTCGGCGACACCGTCACGCTGGCGGACAATCCGGCGGATAAGCCGCTGGATGGGTTTCGCCAGATCACGCCAATGGTGTATTCCGGCCTGTTCCCGGTCGATAACGCGAAGTTCAACGACCTGCGCGAGGCTTTGGAAAAGCTGCAGCTGAACGATGCGGCGCTGGAATTTGAGCCCGAAACTTCGCAGGCGCTGGGCTTCGGCTTCCGGGTCGGGTTCCTGGGGCTGCTGCACATGGACGTGGTGCAGGAGCGACTGGAGCGCGACTTTGACCTTGATCTGATTATGACGGCGCCGAGTGTGGATTATCAGGTCGACAAAACCGATGGCACCACCATCACCATCGACAATCCGGCCGAGCTGCCGGACTCCAGCGAAGTCAAGGAGATCCGTGAGCCTTACGTCAAGGCCAGCATCATGGTGCCAAACGATTACGTCGGTCCGGTCATGGAAATCGCCCAGCGCAAGCGCGGCGAGTTCGTCACCATGGATTACCTCGACAAGTACCGCGTCAACGTCATTTACAACCTGCCGCTGTCGGAAATTATTTACGACTTTTTCGACCAGCTGAAGTCCTCGACCAAGGGCTACGCGAGTTTGGACTACGAGGTCACCGGCTACCGAGCGTCCGATTTGGTCAAAATGGATATCCTGCTGAACGGCGACCCGGTCGACGCGCTGTCCACCATCGTGCACAAGGACTTTGCCTACGACCGCGGTCGCAATATTGTGGCCAAGCTCAAGGAGACCATTCCCCGGCAGCAATTTGAGGTGCCGATTCAGGCGGCGATCGGAACTAAGATCATCGCCCGCAGCACCGTGAAAGCATACCGGAAGAATGTCTTGGCGAAGTGCTACGGCGGTGACATCACCCGCAAGCGCAAGCTGCTGGAAAAGCAGAAGGCCGGCAAGAAGCGCATGAAGGCGGTCGGCTCTGTCGAAGTGCCGCAGGAAGCGTTCATGAGCATTCTGAACATAAGCAAGGACGGAAGTGGCGATAAATAAGGATTTATCTCGTGAAATTTCGATTATTTTTGGGTGCTTGCCAACGATTTGCCTACGCCGCTTAAAATCCGTAGGCAAAATATGGCTCAAATTGTTCGGCTGAATCTGTTCCGTTTTGGCACTTGCCAACGGAAAGGGTTCAGCCTTTTTTGCGTTTCAAGTAGTCTTCAAAAGTGATGGCCGTATCGTTCCTCATTTCTTCGGTGACATGCAGATATGTGTCAGCAGTCGTCGACATCTTGGCGTGGCCGAGACGTTCCTGTACGACCTTGAGTTTCTCACCCGCATCAAGCAGCATCGTGGCGTGAGTGTGGCGCAGTGAGTGGAAGGAAAACGGAAAGCCAAGATCATCTGATAGCTTGCGTGAGCGATATTTGATGTAACCAGGCACCACCGGGTTGCCGTTGTCCCACGTGCAGACGAAGTTGGATTCGTTGTACAGCGATCCATAGCGGATCCGCATCTGCATTTGAGCTTGGCGCTTGGCTTTCAGCTCAGCCACCAGGGAAGGGCCGATGGTGATGGTGCGGTAACCGGCGGCACTCTTGGGCGAGTCCAGGTCGTAGACGCCGTCGCCTTTCTGTATCATGTTCCGCTCAACGCGAATAGTAGCTCCTTCAATATCCACCATGTCCCATTCGAGGCCGAGCACCTCGCCGCGCCGCATGCCGGTGTTGAACGCGATGACAAGTGGCATGTGATACGGGTCAGCAGGCGGGCAGCAGGCCAGTAGTTGCTCGTACTGGTCGTAGGTGATGATCTTCAAATCTTGGCGAGTGGTGGCTGGTGTCGGCGCATACTTTGGCATATCCACGTAGCTAGCAGGGTTCTCCTTGATGATCTGGTAGGGGTAGACAGCTCGCTTCAACGCTTCTTTCACGACCGTAAGGATAATCTCGACCGTGTGCTTTGCAGGCGTCTTGCCAGTGCGTGGCAGCTTCGTTTCGGCGACGTGGTTCACGAACTGCTGAATCACGGCAGGTGAGATCGTCTTCATCTTATACTTTCCTAGGTAAGGCTTGACGTAGCGGTTGACGACGTTCAGGTAATTTTTGCGCGTGTTGTATTTCAGGTTCTTTTCTACATAGTTCTTGATCCAGTAGTCCATATAGTCTGCTACCGACATATCTTTGAGCTTGACGGTGAGGCCGCCGCGCTCGTACTCATCTAGCGCCTTGCGGAGCGCGCGCTGTGCGTCCTTCTCGGTGTAGCCTCCGACTCGCTCTATGCGCTTGCGTTTCCCGTCCACTGTTGCGGCCTCGAATGAGTAATACCATTTCTCGCCGCGCTTCCTGACGTGTCCTTCTGACATTTCATTGCCTCCTGAATATTCAAGTCATTTTATATTCGCAAACTGACGTTCGCTTAATGAGTTAAATAAAAGCCCCAAATTCGGGGCTAATTTTCAATAGGGGTATTGAGTTTATCTGAGTCGTTTTGGATGACTCAACGTTTGCTGTGGAGCTGATAAATAGATACTCAAGTGCTTACAACCGTATGTTAGTGCAAAATTTGATCGATTCGAAACTTAACTGTTAAGTCATTGATTGAATTATGGCGTTTAGTCTTGCGACTTTGTTGTTACCAAAAGCAAGTTTGAGCGTTTCTATTCTATCCGCGTTTTCCCAGCGCTGAACGGAGGAAAGGGAGAGCACTAATAATAAGGAACAATAATTCGTTACAATATCATTAAATTCAAGCAAATATTCTGCTGAACTATTCACTTGAAAAATCTGTGAAAAAAACGATGAGAGATCAGCACTGGCAGTATTGATATTATGAGTGAGGACGCTAAAGTGATCATATGCTGAGTTCAACTGTCCGAGGAACACATCAATATTGCAAATCGTGGAGTTCTTGAGACTCAAATATTCAGCAGATTGATAGTAGGTGTGTAGGTTAGTTGAGAAGTGATGCTCATCCACTTTTCCCGACGCATGTACAACAAGAAACTTAATCATGCAATCAATCGAAACACGAAGTAATAGCTTTGACCCGTTAACCTCACCACTTACTAAGCTTGCGAATGACTCCAGTAAGAACGAAAAGGACTCAGACAGGTGTTTTTCCTTGAAAAGTCGCCGCGTTTCAACCCTAGATAGAATTGATTTAATGAAAATCAACTTGCCTAGAAGCAGCTCTAAATCTTGATCATCAAGATCTATCTTTTTTGGCATCAATGCCAAGAGACGATGATACTGATTATCAATATCGTCCAGATTTTCATTCATGCTACTGATCTTCTCCTAAAGAAGTGAGCCAGTCTGAGATGAACGCTTCTAAATCTGGAAGCTTTTTAGCTGATGAGGCTTCTTTTGTGGCAGAAGAAAAGAGAGAACTCAATTTTGTGGCAACTTCGGTCGTATCATTGTATTCAAAGGTGTCTAAAATTATTCTAGATATTTTTGATCCAAGAAGTGTACGACTCTTATATACGTATGGCCGAAACTGTTCATGATCCGGCAGCCATTGTCGGAATATCTTTAAGACAAATCCTTCTAGATCGGGATTATGCTTAAACAAGTCTTTATCCAGAACCATGGCATATACGAGACCAGATAACATCATGGTCGATTGGGAGACACTCAGTCTGGTCGATTGTGTGAGCTTTAGGGTCGAAATGATGTCTTCATTTGTCCTCAGTTTCATTTTGTTCGTCTCCTTTTTCAGACTGTTTGATTAATTCCAAAACTTCTGACGTGATTTTTTCCAGTCCGTTAACAAGTTCGTTATACTTTGAATATTGACTCATACTTGAGTATAAAATAAAACGTGTTGCCGCGGAAGGCATATAGCGTAGTTTAGTCTCGAAAAAATATAATGGACTACCTTGTGGATCGCGTTGATTTTTCAAGTTGGTCTTAACCGTTTTGATTCGTTTACGCTCTAAGGCTAGTGAGGAATACATTGTAAAAACAACTCCTAGACCAGTGAGCCGACGCCCTGTATTGCGATACATACCGTTTTTCCAAATGTATTTACGGATGTTTCGCATTAATAGTTGAATGCCGAGGGAAGAATAGAAGTCGACTTTTGAGGGAATGACAAAGAATCGAGAAGCATATAAACTTGCGGATGTCAGAATTGACCAAGTAGGCGGACAGTCAATTAATATGTATTGATAAGTTGTGTCGAAACCCATTTCTTCAATATAATCAGAAATAATTGACATTTTTGCTGAAGTATCCCCGCTAATCACGGATTCGAGGTTCAAATCACCAGGAAGCAAATCAAGATTTTTCTTTATTGAGACAGTGATATTTGCTGTTACTTCCTCTTCATCAATAAGCTCATTATTTTTGAATAGTGAGAGCAGTGTCTTTTTCTCGCGAGAAAGTTGTTCGTAGTAATTAGAAGAGGATTCTTCCATCTCCAGTTGACTTTCATCCTTCTCATCGCTGTTTTGAGTATCCGAAGCCTCAAACCGAGCTGACCCAGTTGTAAGTAATTGTTTAGTGAGCAGAAGGGCTTGTGTTGCGTTGAATTGTGGATCGGCATCAATCACAAGAACCTTGTTACCATCCAATGCGAGTTTATCTGCGATATTTATGGTGAGCGTGGTTTTCCCGACACCACCCTTCATGTTAATAAAGCTTATAACTTTGGCAGGCTCTTTTTCATCAGTTGTTGTCAATGTTCGCACCTCCAATGCGAAGCCTCCGAGCGAGGCTATTTATTTTGCAACCGGGTAGACGGTCACGCCGCCATTAGGTAAGCTGTATCTCGCCAGAATCACACATCCTGGTTTCGCTCATCCCTGAAATAAAAGCCCCGAAATGGGGCCTTAAAGCTGTACAGACGACAATCACAGTTCGAACAAAGCGATAATATATTGGCTATCCAATATATTTGCCAACAACGTTCAGCTTGCTGAGAACCTTTTTTCCGTGAGGGGAAACGTTGGTAATTATATCAGTGAGATCCTGTCCGGCAACATTGCCGTGATGGTTTTCGCCCGCCCAAGCTTTAACGGACGTTAGATCGTATACGACACCATCGACTGCCACATATTTGTGGGGATCGTCTTTGCCGTTATACTTTGCCAGTTCTTCCTTAGTGAATGTTCGATCTGCCATACTGATGACCTCCAATGTTAAATTGTTGTCGATACACACTCGACAAAGCGGGTGACAGGAGTCGAACCCCGCCACTTGCATCTATCCTTATTGAACTTGATAGGTTTTAGTTCCGATGGTGTCAAACGAATCATTGCTAATTTCAAGCGTTACGGGATTGGTATTCTTGAGCTCGTACTCGAGGACGGCTGTTACGGTCTTTCCCGGAAGTAGAGAGTTGTTGAGGTTATCTTCATAGGTTTGGAGCGGACTGTTGCCATTGTCGTCAAGCCCTAGCATGCCAGGGTCGAGCGACACATTAGAAGTATCATTCTTTTGCTTGGCGTGAAGTACCATATAGAAGTTTGAAGGGTCCTGCTCTTTGCCAGAGTTGTTGCGGATAGTGGTGTAGATAACCAAAACCTTTGTGCCAGAATCCAGACCGTCGCGCACCTCAGACTTAGTGAAAGTCATAGTCTCATTGCCGGCGTAGAACACGTTGTCCTTTACGAACCATTCTTTGTCAGCCGTCGTAGGAATGCTGGCCCCATTAGCGGCTTTCTTACTTGAAGAGGACGCTTTCTTGCTAGAAGATTTGGCAGCGCTTGAACTATTTACTGATGATGCTTTCTCATTGCTGCCGCTTTTCTTAGATGATGATCCAGATGCGCATGCGGTCAACGATAGGGCAGCAAGCATCGTCACTCCCACAGTGATTAGCTTTTTCATTATCTATTCCTCCAATGCATGTTCAGCTTTTAACGTCATCAGTATTTGGACGCATGCCCCCGACACGGCTTGCACGTGTCCGCCGCTAGGAGGGGCTAGTAACTACTTTTTGAGATCAGTGTAAGTGATCACGTAAGACCCCAAAGTGGAAGCAACTTTCTTGACTTTGACGGTAACGGTATCGCCTTTTTTGACGTCCGGGTTGTCTGTGCTAACAAAGTTCAAGTGTTTGCCAGTTTCGAGGTTGTAACCGAAGGCACTACTAGGCTCGACCTTCTTAACCTTGAATGTAACTGTCTTACCCTTGAGCTCCTTGCTGGCATTGAGTGCACTCTCAGCTTTGGCAGCCGTCGGATAGTCAGCTTGTTTCTGGCCACATGCAGTCAGGACAAACAGTACGGACAACACGGCGACCAGTGTTGCAATAATCTTTTTCATAAAACACCCCAAAATACCCCAAGCTTTTTACGTCGATCAGGTTTGGACGTAGCTCATCTAATGAGTTCAAAGTATCGTACCATCCACTGCGGAAGCTCGTACTCATCGAGAATCTGATCATAGTTCAATGGGTTAATGCCACCGCGGTCGCCAAACATAAACTGAAACATGAAGCAGTTGGCAATGTATTCGGCTGAACCGGTTCGTGCCATGGATGCATTCCGATAGAAGTAATTCGTGTCCGTGGATCGAGTGAGCTGCGAGTGCCCCAGTTCGTGCGCCAAGACGCCAGAGGCGCTTGAATAGCTCTGCGCCGTGCTCAGGTTGATGACGGCTCTTCTTGCGGCCACGAGGGTGTAGCCCACGATGTTTGTCCCGAGGTCTCGCTGAACGACCTGGACACCCGGCAAATACTCGGCAACAGTCCAAGGGTCCCTGGTATTGTATCGGTTGATGATGCTACGTGCTTTGACGATGGCCGACTCTGCTTCGTATCGCATTTGGCCACCTTCTTAGTCCCCGGACTCGGAGCCGCGATACTTCTTTGGCGTGAAGCTCTTCTTGGCCATCTCGTGAGCCAAGGCAAGAGAGCTACGCAGTGAGGCAACCAGCAACTCGCGATCGTGATCTGAAATCTCGGCATCGTTCTTGAAGAAGTTGACGCCTGACTTGTCGTCTAGCCCGTTGATGATACGCTCTAGCTCTTCGTCGATGGACTTCTGGTCCTTCTCTGTCAATGAATAGTAGTGGGGTTTATCCGACTTTCCAAGTAAATAGTCGGTTGAAACATCAAATAGGCGTGCCATTTTCGTCAATTCATTCAAAGTCACTGAACGATTCATATTTTCAATTTTGTTCATGGTGACTTTATTCATTCCAAGACGATCGGCAAGATCTTTTTGAGTCCAGTCGTTTTTTTCTCGTAAATTGATAATTCTTGCGACTAGTTTCTTATCGCTAAAAGTTTCTTCTACCATGGGATCACCTCGGTTACTAAAATGACAACTAAATAATACAGCGGTTTCTAAAGCAGAACTGAAAAGTTACCAAAAAAGATACGAAATAAATTGACATTTCTAAAATAGTAACTTAATATGTAATCAAGGTTACGAAATCAGTAACTAGGAAGGAAGTGACACAATGCCAAAAATCAATTTATCCTTCATCAAAAAGCGACGCCAAAGTTTGGGGTTAAATCAATCTGAAATGGCTAAACGTCTTGGTATGTCCAGCAAGTCAAACTATTCACGTTATGAAACTGGTATCTATACCTTTGACTCAACCCATGTTCCGCTATTGGCAGCGGCGCTAAAAGTTAGCATGGATTCTCTTTATACCCGAAAGGTTTCTAATTTAGAAACTTTGTCAAACAATCCTGCCCAGCGAGAGGAGGCATCACGATGAACGAAGAAGAGCGCAAACAAATAGCACAAACAGCCGATACGCTTTTGGAAGAGGCAGCCCGGCTGATTGCGCTATCCAATAAACTATCAAGGATCATCGGTAACATCAACAACGATTGAGTCCGGGTGAATACCGTTCCGAATGGAATAAATTGTTTTCACAGCCGATTCCTTGCGGTGGTATGGCTCACTGGTAGCCACTACTTCATTGTTCGCGGATTTTATCACGAAGTAGTATTGGCCATCAGATGCCTTACGGATCGAAAAGTACATTTTAATCACCTCCTTCAAAGCGATTATCTCACTTGAAGGAGAGACAAAATATTCAAATTTCAAAGAACGAAAGGGGGTGACAGCATGGCAGACGAACACATCGTGGCTAGTTTCTTAGCTCAAGGCCGGCGCAAGTGCATGGACTACCTCATCGAGACACATCAAGGGAGTGCACAGGCCATCAACATGGAGTGCCTAGCGATGACTGACATGGAAATCGCTAGCTGGTGCAAGGACGTGGCGATTGAACTCAAAGAGCAAATCGCTATGGCCTAAGCATACAGACGTATGAAGGTATTTGTGAGAGGGGCGTTATTCATGAAGACGATGCCACTACAAGGCCGCTACACAATACGGCGGTCAATCCGCAGCCCGCGCACTTTGCGCCATGAGATGCAGCGGGTAGGCATGACCGGAGTCAACACGGCAAGGGTGATTGGGGTTTCTCAACCGTCCATGTCGCGAATGATGAACGGTAAGCAAGACATTCGGCTTGAGGACGCCGCCAAGATTGTTGAACAGGCGCAGGACGCTT
The DNA here is from genome assembly GCF_016861825.1 of Lacticaseibacillus sp. 866-1. Classification (NCBI taxonomy): domain Bacteria; kingdom Bacillati; phylum Bacillota; class Bacilli; order Lactobacillales; family Lactobacillaceae; genus Lacticaseibacillus; species Lacticaseibacillus sp. 866-1. Next base: position 9,505 of record NZ_BOLU01000030.1, read on the forward strand.
TTCTGGCATTGGATATGGCGCACCAATTCGTCCACGTCACAGCACCTGTTATCAATGGCGATGGGATTATCAAAGAGCCATTGGCAATGGCAATCAGGCTGGTGCCAGAGATGCAACAAGCTATCGAGGCGGTGCAGAACTCATTCGATGAGCTGACCACACCGGCCGGCAAAGTGAAGGATACCAGCGACCCGCTGAACGCGGTCAACCAGCTACTTGATGCTCTGCTGTACGGGAGCAACGCCGTGGCCTTCATCTGTGAGGAGTTCGACTGGTCAATGCAGGCAATGATGAGCACGCGGGTAAAGGAATGGAAGAGATTAGGAATCGTAGGTGAATGAAATGAACACAAACACAAAACGTATTGCCTTCAAGCGGAAAGTTGACCGGCTGACGTACAGCGAAGTTGACGCAGCAAAAGCACTCGGCGTTGATGTGAACAAGCTTCGCGTATTGGTCGAGATGGGCGAGATCAAACAGCTCAAGCTAGGTGCGAAGAAGATTCCGAAGGACGAGATTAGGCGGTTCATTCATGAGGGTGCTGAATCTGGCACGGACTACAACAAGCTGATTCAAGACTATCTGAACAGCAAGAAGGAGATGCAAGAAGCATGATCGGATTGGCAATCGGAACCATAGGAGTACTTGGTGGTGTCGGTGCGCTGGCATACATCAGCCAAGGCGCCGCCGACAAATTCATGGCGAAGCACCCACGGGTCGCAGAGTACTTTGACTACTTCGGCGAGGACGGACCATACGAAGACGACAAAAAAGCCCCAGCGGAGGCCACCGCTAAGGCATCAGAAACTAAACAAAACATTATTTATCTCAGTTTAACACGCCAGCAACCAAAGCGAAAGGTGGTGCGCTGATATGGACGATGAACTGAACGCAGACCTCGAAGACTATTACGAGGACGAGATGCAGGACAAACTCACAGCACTGCTAGAAGCAACGGAGGAAAAGGCATGACAAACGAATTAACCGCACCACAAGACCTAAAGTATCAGGTCGATTACAAGCCAAGCACGATCACCATTAACAACTACGACGACTTGAAAGCGCAGGTTGCCGCGTACGCATCAAAGTACAGCAACTTGGTTGTGACGGACGGCACGCTCAAAGACGCGCAAGACTCGCTGGCAAAGCTACGCAAGTTCAAGACTGCGATCGACAATCAGCGCAAGGAAGTAAAGAAGCAATATAACCAACCACTTCATGATTTTGAAAATCAGGTCAAGGCGCTAACCGGTGAAATTGATGCCACCATCGTACCAATCGATGCAGCCGTCAAGACGCTTCAAAAATCCGCAGAGGATGAGCGGCACAACAAGTTATTAGCATACATTGCAGAGCTTGCACCGTCTTACAAGATTGACGTCACGGACGTTGAGCTGGAGGACGGATGGGACAAGGTCAACATGTGGACGCCAACAGGCAAGCCAACTATTGGTCTCACCCGTGCGATCGGATCCAAGCTTAAAAGCATGGTCGACCAACGCGAACGAATTGCATCGGATAAGGCGGCCACTAAGGCATACGCAGATGCCAACAACCTAGATGCCTATTCTTGGCTGCAAGAAATCGAAGCCGGTGCCACCTTTGCTGAACTCCGAGTTCGTATGGACGCGGCGCTGATGCAGCGTAAGAAGGATGAAGAACGCGCACAGCGCGCCAAAGAGGCCGCAGACGCGATTGCCAAGGCTAAGCAGGAACAGGTAGGCAATACCACGATTGACCGTGAGACGGGCGAAATTGTGCCACAGCCGGAGCAAACAAGCCTGATTGATGAAGAACCACAGCAACAAGCGCCGGTCTACACCCGTGCATTCCGCGTCACCACAACCGAGGAAAAGATGTGGGCACTGGCCGACTTCATGAAGGCCAACAAAATCAGCTACGAATCAATCAAGGAGGCATAACCATGAAACGCTCTGAAAAGACTATTGAACTCATCAAAGACATGCGCAAGTTTCGTACTCAAGTTAAGCAACCAGACAAGAACGCCACGAACCCATTTACCAAGTCGAAGTATTCTGACCTTTCAGCCGTCATCAAGTCCGTTGACGCTGGCATTCAAAACACCGGCCTCTCATGGACGCAGGACGTTTCAAACGATCAGGGCGGCGTCACAGTGCAGACCATCATCTTTCATGACAGTGGCGAATACATCGAGTTCTCACCACTGACTATGCCAGCAGGAAAGGGCACCGCGCAGGAGCTTGGGAGCGCTGAAACCTACGCACGGCGCTACACCCTCCAGACAGCCTTCGGGCTTGTCGGTGATGCTGACGATGATGGAAATGCCGCATCAAATCGCCAAGCCCAGCCTAAGCAAGAACAGCCACGGCGCGCACCAGCACGGCGTTATGAACAGCAGATCGTCCCGGCAAAGCCTACACAGCCTGCCGAACCTGTTGCTACTGCCGAGCAAAAGCAACGTTTGCTCGAGTCGCTCAAGGAGTTTGCCAAGGTGCGCGGCCTTGATGGCAATGATGTATTCACCACCGTAGTGGGCGAATCGAAGCTTGGACCGGTCAAGTGGGGACAGATGACAGAGGCACAATATCAAGCCGTATCTGACGCCTTCCACCGTATGTCAGCAGTTGCCCCGGATCCACAACCGGAGCCAGTTGCTGACGAACCAGTAGCCGAACCAGAGCTTCCATTCTAGGAGGCACAGCAATGACAAACGATAAAACAGGGTAGGGGGTGATCTGTTGGACTACTTCAAGCAAAGACGAGCTTACCGCAAATTGCTCACAGAAGAATTGAGCCTCTCATTAGGCCAGAACGTTTTGTATCGCGAACTATTGGACTACGCGAATGACGAAGGCAAGATAGACGAACAATTCAAGTTGCGCAATTCGGTATTGGCAAGTCGCACGTCACTAACGGAACAAGGCTTGAGCCAAGCACGTAACCGCCTAGTGCAGGAACACTTGATTGAATACACCCCAGGCAAAAAAGATAAAACAGCCCCAGCTTACAAACTAGTAAAACTCTACAAAGAGTTTACCAAGCCGTTGGGCAACAGCTTACCAGCTAGTTACAAACCTGTTGACCAGGTTGTTGGGTCATCTGTTGGTCAGGTCGTTGAACATAGTACTTTACTATTACCTGACAAAGACAAGACAAAAGATAAAAACCATAGTCCGGCTAGCGCCGAACCGCATGTCGACTTCGACAAGCTATTTGAATATCTCAACGAAAAGAGCGGCAAACACTTCAAGAATACGGCTACCAACCGGAAGCTAGTTCATGAGCGGCTACGGGAAGGCTTCACGCCAAAGGATATTCAAACTGCCATCGACAACGTGACTGCGGGGTGGCTTGGCACTGACATGGAGCAGTACATCAGGCCGAGCACCATTTTCCGCGCATCGAAGTTTGAGGGCTACGTGAACAGCGTGCCGCGTGTGGCTAAACCACAGCAAAGCGGCGGCAAGCCCCAGCGGCAGGAGGCAACGCCAGAGTGGATGAATCCAAGCTATGAAGCGCCAAAGCAAGAGGTCACTGATGACCAAAAGAAAGAGCTGGCTGAAAAATTGGCTGCGCTGGAGGAACTGCGAAAGCAAAAGGAGAAAGCTGAATGAATAACCTAGTCATCATGCACGACCGGCAGGCGGTCACCACTAGCCTGCAAGTAGCCGAAACGTTCGGCAAAAATCACAACCATGTGATGCGAGACATTAAGAACCTAATCGAACAATCTGGCAGTCCAATTTTGGCCCGCCAAATGTTCGCCGAAAGTGCCTACGCAAATCGTGGCAAGCAATACCCGATGTACTACATGAACCGCGACGGCTTCACGCTACTGGCTATGGGTTTTACGGGCAAGCAGGCCATGGGATTTAAGCTCCAGTACATCGATGCCTTCAACTCAATGGAAACGCAGGTTCGCCTAGGCGTCCCGCAGACGCTTCCAGAGGCATTGCGCCTTGCGGCAGACCAAGCAGAACAGATTGAGAAACAGAAAAAATTAATCGCCATTCAAGCGCCAAAGGCCATCTTTGCCGATGCGGTGGCAGTCAGTCACACCACCATCTTGATTGGTGAGCTGGCAAAGTTGCTTCGCCAAAACGGCATTGACATTGGCCAGAACCGTTTATTCCAAACACTTCGTGAGCAGGGCTATCTCATCAACCGTAAGGGGACTGATTGGAACCAGCCAACCCAGCGGAGCGCAGACATGCAACTGTTCAAAGTCAAAGAAACAGCCATCAATCACAGCGATGGCACCGTGTCAATCAGTAAGACCGTGAAGGTTACGGGCAAGGGTCAGCAGTACTTCATCAACAAATTTCTCCGCGATGGGGTGGCTTAGATGATGCAGGCCAAGCCGCACAGTTAGCGGAGCTAGACAAACTAAGACAGGAGCATAACGCATGACGGCGTTGATCTACGTGGCATTGATTATCGAAACGGCCGTGCTGGTCGTAGTTTGGGGGAATAAACGCAAATGAAAATCGAAAAAGTAAAAAACGGACTTGAGTACATTACATTCGTACTGGCAATCGTGATGATTGCGGCGGGCGGCTGGTTCTTTTTCTACGGGAGTCCGTTAAAGGCGTTCTTCTTGATGATGTGCTCAAACATCATGCTGACTCTGGTTATCTTAACGGGTCATGAAGCATGACGGCAAAAATGGTGATGATCCCGATGCCGCTCATGACTTTGAACCAGTACGTGGACAGCGAGCGTGGTAGCCTGTTCGGCGGTGCCAGGATCAAGAAGCAAGCTACAGACACTGCTGCCATGTTCGTGCAGCGGGCCATGATGAACGGTGTCAAGTTCGACTGGGGCAAGCCACTGCGCTTCGACTGGTACTGGCATGACCGCCGCACCGATCCGGACAACATCGCCTTTCAGCACAAATTTGTGTTTGACGGCATGATGGTGGCTGGTTTCCTGACCAACGACAACTGGGACAACATTGTGGAGCTGAGGGACAGGTTCTTTATCGACAAGGCCAACCCACGTGTGGAGGTATATGAGCTTGATGATTGACGTACTAAACGATAAGCAAAGAAAAGTAGTGAACTACTTGGCACAACAGCGTGACGAGTTCCCTGACCAATCAATCTTCGAGGTATACGGTCGGCTATGGGTCGGTGATGCGCGGGTGCCATCTGACGTACAAACGGCGTTCACTCTGCTCTCTGCGGAGGAACAAAACACGGTCGGCGCATACATGGCGCTGACGTTCTAGGGGGAAAATATGATTAACACAATCGCATTAACCGGGCGCTTGACCCGTGATATGGACTTGCGCTACACGCAAAGCGGCACCGCAGTCGGCACGTTCACGATGGCAGTTGACCGGCAGTACAAGCGGGACGGCGAACCAACAGCGGACTTCATCAACTGTGTGATCTGGCGCAAGAGCGCGGAGAACCTCGCCAACTTCACCCACAAAGGCTCACTGGTCGGCATCGAAGGCCATATCCAGACACGAACCTACGACAACAGCCAAGGCCAGCGGGTGTATGTGACAGAAGTAGTGGTCGAGAACTTCGCACTGTTGGAGAGCAAGAACGCACAGGCGGCACTAGAAACCACAAATCAGCCGCAGACGGCGCCACAACAGACTGGCGGGAATAGTTATGTGCCACAGCCTAAACCTGCGCAGACGGCCCCACAGACGTCAAATGACCCGTTCGCAAGCAATGGCAAGCAGCTAGACATCAGCGATGACGATCTGCCGTTCTAGTCGGGAGGAAGCAAGTATGACAGACGAAGGAAAGATGTATGCAGTGAAGAACGATGAAGGCGAATGGATGTCATTAGACGGTACGCAAACTGGAATTTGGTACTCCAATAACCCCACATTATTCAAGGATAAGAGCTATGCGGAGGCTCAAAGCATGGGCCGCAGAGCCCACGTGGTCGAGCTAACGGAGGCCCCGGCGAAGGTCGTGGTGAGCAAGCTGATGGATAGGTTGATTAAAGAAGCACACCAAAAGCGTCAACCGATTGAATTTCTGTTTGCTTGCAGTATTCCTGACGGTGACCAAGAAGACTTGTTGTACGCATACGCAACCGGAAACTACAAGGTCGAGAAGCCGAAGCGGTGGAACGTCAAGGTGCCAAAAAAGTGGAGTGGTGACGATAAGCACTATTGGACGAAGGAAAAAGATGGGGCACTGACGTGGGCGTATTTAATCAACAACGACTACATGATACCCGCCCAGCAGTTCACCGCCGCCGAGATTGAGCACTACGGACTGGGAGAATGCGAACGTGTGGAGGTGGACGAGCATGACTAATCAAATGGCTGGTGACATAAGCACCGTGATAATTTTTATCGTCGCCGCAGCACTGTACGTGTGGAAGCTATGGCTAGACCACAAGTAAAGGGGGAATAAGCATGACGATGATTAAGCTAGACAACGAAGACTATATCAACACGACATGGATCACTCAATTAGTTAAGCTGGTTGACGGTACTTGGCAGGCTTGGTTGGGCGACGATACCGTTACAATCACCGAGGCCGACCGCGACCGTATTGTGGAAGCGATTAACGGCAAGCCGTATAAACCAATGACGCGTCAGCTCAAGCGTGCGCTTAATAGCGCTGCAGGAGGCGAAGCATGACATCGCACAAATACTACAAGCGCGGCCTCGTGACCGCAGAGCAGTTTGACGAAGGCTGGTGGCAATCAAAGTATCATGCCTGCAAACACGTTGAGGAATGGGAAGCGGTGGCACGTCCTCTTAGCATTGACCGGTACCACGGGCAGTTTGTGATTGTGACACTAGAAGGCGATCTACGGCTCAACGATGGCGACTGGATCGCAACCGGCGTCAACGGTGAGCACTGGCCGATTGCTGACGACATCTTCCACAAGACGTATGCGGAGTTGCCGGTCATTCCGCAGGCGGTGGCGTATGCGATTGAGTGGTTCCAGCAGAACGACGATACCATCGGCGAAATCTGGCGGAACCTGTACGAAGACGTTGACGATGACTGGAAACAGGTACCGAACCTTCGTGAGCCGGAGGAATGGATGCTAGATCACCAAGATACATTTACTATGGCTTGGTCGCTTGGAGAGTGGGAGGTAGAAAATGGATAAAACATTTCGTGTACGATCCGTTCCAATCCGCTTCTGCCCGATGTGCGGCCGCAGTCTGGGGGGAAGCCATGATGCATAGAATCAGCTGGAACCGCATATTCGCAATGGCGAGCAACGTGATGGCAGTAGCTTTCACACTTTCAAGCTACCGCGACATGAATGGTGCCACGTTCATGCTGACGTTTCTCTGCTACACAATCATCTTCTTGCTCTATGAAGTTCTGGACAAGCTGGAGGAACGCCAATGAATGACCGACATCGCCGTGTGCAGAAGCTGAGGAAACAGCAGGCAGCAGCCGAGCGCAGACGCTTGAACCGTGAGCTCCGGGCATATCTGACGGCATTTGGAAAGGTATGCAAAGGCGCAATGGTCGCATTCACACAATTTGCCGATGAGCTCAAGCGCGCCATGCAGTCTCAAAAATAGCGCAAAAAAATAGCGCACCACCGGCACGCTGATTGAATCTCGTCAATTCAATTATACCACAAAGGGAGTGCGGGTCATGGGGCGCTTAGTACAGTCATATTTCCGGCGGCTAGATCATGAGGAAACCGCCAAGAATGCGGAGCGGTTGCTGAGTGACTTCAGGCACCGCGAAGCAAAATCAAAACGAGCAGAAGTAATGGGGCTGAAGTCGCCACTCATGGACGGAATGCCCCGCAACGATTCAGTAGAAAACAGAACGGAAACTAAGCTCGTTGCTGAGCTATCTGATCAGGAATTTGTCCATCGAGTACGTCGGGCCCTCGAATGCATCGAGAGCGAAGAATCCAGGGTAATCCTGCGCTGCCTATACATTGACCGTTCGGTTACGGCGGAGAACATCATGATGCGGTTAGGCATGAGCACGACGGCGTACTATCACGCGAAGGAGAAGGCGTTGGTAGCATTTGCCGAAGTGTGGCCGCCCGTGCCTAGTGAATTGCTCGTTTATCGCTATGAAAAGTGAAACAACCATAAGACTACCATGAAGAAGACGTAAAGCCGCCGTAAGGGCTTGGGCCTTATCATGATAGTGTGCAGTGAGTATATGAGAGCAGCTGAAGCTCAACGGGCGGAGCGTAAAGGTGTGGGTTCGAGTCCCGCCGGCTGCGTAGCCAGTACCCCTACACTGGCAAGCTCCTTTAGGATGTATCTTTCACTAACACAGTCCTCCAGACTAACCGTTCAGCCTCCAAAAGCTGGGCGGTCTTAACCGGCATTAGCCGGCAAATAAAAAGCAGGAAAGAGGTGAGCCTCTTCTTCCTGTTCAGGCTCGAACATCATACTGGCCCGTCTCCTCGGCGGGCCTTTTATTATGCATTCAATGATTTAAAGACAAGACTTCAATCTGTGAGGTGTGGTGAGATGTAATGAAACTAAGCAAGCGGCAGAAAGCATTTGCTGATGCCTATCTTACCAACGGAGGCAACGCTACAGAGGCCGCAAGAGCCGCTGGATATTCGCCGCACAACATTGGTGCTAACGCAGCGAAAATCCTAAAAAACCCTAAAATTCAAGCTTACATGAAACGGCGACTGCAACCGATTGAACGCAAGGCCGATCTCGATGTTGATAAGGCAATTATTCACTTGCTTGATATTGGCATGGGTCGTGAGATCACTGCCAGAAGCTCGACATATGACAACCTTAAAAAGATGATGCTAGAAGACACGACAATGAAATATTCGCCAGGTCCTAAGCAGCAGGTTGAAGCTCTTGAATTGTATTTGAAGTATAAGGGTATGCTCAGGAACTCAAGCAAGGAACTCGAAGATCAGCAGATTGCCAAAACTAAGGCTGGCGTTCGCAAGTCTGAAGCTGAGGCTGACATCATGGAAGCTAAGGCCAAACTGATTACTGATGCGGATTCGCAAGACAGGACGGTGATTGTCGATGACGTCCCAGAAGATGATTAAGTTAAGCAAGATGGTGCAACCACATTTCTATCCGTTTTGGCATTCAAGGGCACCATATTTGATACTTAACGGCGGTCGTGGCTCATTTAAATCATCGACAGTTAGCCTGAAGCTTGTCATGATGCTGAAAAGGCAAGCGCAAGAAGGCCATAAAGCAAACATCATCGTCATTCGAGAGAATACGGTCAACTTGCGTGACACTGTATACAGCCAAATCGGCTGGGCAATTGACATGCTCAAAATGACAGACGAGTTTGTGTTCAACGTATCGCCTATGCGCATAACGCATCGCGGAACTGGCAGCACATTCTACTTCTATGGCGGTGACAAGCCTGAAAAGTTGAAGTCTAACACCGTTCGTAACGTGATTGCTGTGTGGTATGAAGAAGCAGCCAACTTCAAATCTGCTGAAGTGTTTGACCAAACTAATCCAACCTTCATTCGACAGAAATCACCATGGGTTGATCAGGTTCAAGTCTTCTACACGTATAACCCACCGAAGAATCCATATGACTGGATTAATGAGTGGATTGATAGCGTTAGAGGAGACAACGATTTCTTCATCGACGAAAGCACATATCTCGATGACAAGCTTGGCTTCACCGCCGATCAGCAGCTCAAGCTGATCGAGAAGTACAAACGCAATGATCCCGATTACTACCGCTGGCTGTATCTGGGCGAGGTTGTGGGGCTTGGCACCAACATCTACAACATGGCACTGTTCCACAAAGTGCAGAGTATGCCTGCTGACGATGAAGTCATGGCGTTGGCCTTCTCGGTCGATACCGGGCACATGCAGTCAGCCACGGCGCTCACAGCTTACGGGTTCAGCGCTAAGGGCAATGTGCATGTACTCGACACCTATTACTACTCGCCGGCGCATCAGGTCAACAAGAAGCCGCCAAGTGAGCTGGTCAAGGACATGCACGCCTTCATCATGACGATGAGCAAGCAATACCCGGCCGCTCAGATAGTCAGCAAGACCATCGACTCGGCGGAAGGTGCTATCCGCAACCAGTATGCATACGAGTACCACGACAACTGGCACCCGGTGGCGAAGCAAAAAGAAGCCGACATGATAGACGTGGTACAAGACCTGCTCGCACAAGGGCGGGTCTTTGTTTTGGAGACAGAAGGCAATCAGATATTTCTGGAACAGCATCAAAAGTACCAGTGGGACGAAAAGACGTTCCAAAGCGATGACCCGAAAGTCATCAAGGAAAACGACCACACCTGCGACAACTTCAAGTACATGTGCTTGGACAACCGCCGCCGGCTTGGTCTCAAACGCTAGGAGGTGACGCCTGTGAGCTTCATCGACACAGTCAAAAATTGGTTCAGGAAAGGAGGTGCAGCCATGGGCCTAGTCGAGAATTTGAGCAAGATTACTGACCACCCGAAAATCAACGTGGATGCACGCGAGTACGATCGGATCGACCGCGATAAGTTGTACTTCAAAGGCATGTTCCCGGCGGTCAAATATTCCAACACATACGGCGACCAAAAAGAGCGGCCATATGTCAGCCTCAACATGATGCAGGTCGTCAGCAGGCGTTTGGCGAGCCTCCTGTACAACGAACAGAGCAAGGTGTCCGTTGATACCCGCGAACCATCAGAAGCTGATACGGACGCCGCTACGCCCCATGATGATGAGGCAAACAAGTTTGTACAGCAGGTGCTCAACGCTAACGACTTCGGCAAGAACTTCGAGCGCTACTTGGAGTCGTGTCTAGCGATGGGTGGCTTGGCTATTCGGCCATATGTGGACAGTCAGACGGGGCAAATCAAGCTGGCATGGATCCAGGCGCCAAACTTTTTCCCGCTGCGGTCCAATACCAACGACATCACCGAGGCTGCCATTGCTACCCCGACCATTCGGACCGAGAGTGGCAAGACGGCGTACTACACGCTGCTTGAGTTCCACGAGTGGTCACCGCTTGGCTACACAGTCACCAATGAGCTTTACCGTAGCGAGATGAAGGACCAAGTTGGCAATCGCGTGCCATTAAGCATGCTGTACCAAGACCTCGCAGACACGGCCAACATGCCAGGCTTCTCGCGTCCGTTGTTCGTATACCTCAAGCCCGCCGGCTTCAACAACAAGAGTCTCAACAGCCCGCTTGGCATCGGCATTTGTGACAACGCCCTGAGCACTCTCAAGCAGCTCAATGACACCTATGACCAGTTCAATTGGGAGGTCAGAAACGGGCAGCGGCGCATCGCTGTGCCGGAAAGCATGACCGATGTGAAGTTCGTCAAGGGTGGCACCGAACAGGCGAAGCAGGCCTTTGACCCTGACCAGAACGTCTTTGTTACCGTGCCTGGTGATCCCGACAAGATGAGCGTCACAGACCTCACTACGCCTATTCGGGCTAGCGATTATGTGACCAGCATGAACCAGTTCTTGAAGACGCTGGAGATGCAGGTGGGCTTATCTGCTGGCACCTTTAGCTTTGATGGGCAGTCGGTCAAGACGGCGACCGAAGTGGTCAGTGAGAACAGCATGACGTACCAGACGCGCAATAGCCACTTAACGATGGTCGAGCGTGCCATTCAAGAGCTGGTGGTGTCCATCTGTGAGCTTGGCCGTGCGACGGTAATCAATGGCGGTAGCATCTACAACGGTCCAATCCCGACCATTGACCAGGTGGCTGTGGACTTCGACGATGGTATCTTCACCGACAAGGCCGCGACTGCTGACTACTGGATCAAGTTGCAGGCCGCTGGTCTCTGCACGGACTGGCAAGCAATCATGCACATTCAGGGCGTTACCGAAGACCAGGCACGCAAGACGGCAGCCGAGATTGCCGGCAGTACCATCGACAACACAACTGACCCGACCGCCGGCCTATTTGGTGGCAACGGAGATGGCAGCACTGGAGATGGCGGTGGTGAATGATGGCCAAGGTTACCCAGCACCAGATGGACCAGACCGAGGCCTCAATCATTGATGTGTACCAGCACCTCGAACAACAGCTATTTGAGGACTTCATCAAGCGATTGCAGCAGCATGGCATCGAGGACGTTGACAAGACCAGCATCCTACAATGGCAGATGGAGGTCATGAATGACCTGCACCTAGTCAACTCGGACGTGATCAGTGAGACCTCAAAGGCGACCGGCATTGCTCGTGCTAAGCTCGTTGAGCTATTTCGACAGCAAGGATACAAGGTAGTCGACCAAGAATACACGCGCGCCACAGAGGCGGCGGGCAAGCAGGTCAGTGCCATGCAGGTCAACACGACCAAGCAGGTGCTCGATGGCTATCTCAATCAAACCTTCCAAGCGCTTGAAAACAATGTCAACCAGACACTGCTAAGCACAAATTACGGCACTAACGCGGCCACCAAGACTTATCAGCAGATCGTCAAAGAAACGACCGCTGATGTGCTTGCTGGCCTTAGAACTCCCGATCAGGCGCTCAAGGCCACCATCTACCGCTGGCGCGACAAAGGCATCGACCTCGGACTAGTCGACAAAGGCGGCCATAGATGGAGCCTAGAGAGTTATGCCCGATTAGTCGTGGATAATACTAGCCGCCGCGCCTTCCAAGCAGTGCGCGACCAGGCCGCCGATGACGTAGGCGTTGATACCTTCGTCATGAGCAGCCACGAGGCAAGCCGTGCCGCCTGTGCGCCTATTCAGGGCAAGCTGGTGACTACCAGGGCGGAGAGCTTCACTGATGCCAACACAGGTGAGCACTTTATCAGTCTATACGATCACGGCTACGGCACGCCGTCAGGTACATTCGGCATCAACTGCCACCATCTCAAGTGGCTATACGTACCAGGTGCAAGCTCAAACAACCAGCCGCAGTATGATCCAGCTGATGCAATCGCCAAGGGGGATATGGTAGCCAAACAACGCGAACTAGAGCGCCGCATTCGGGCGTACAAGCAGAAGCAAGCGCTGGCCGACAAGATGAAAGATCCTGACGGCGTGACCCGGAACCAGCTTCTTATCCGCCGCAACCAAGCGGCCCTGCGCAAGCTGGTCAGTGATCATAGTTATTTGCACCGCGATTATACGCGCGAAAAAGTATTTGCTCGACCCGAGTAAGTCGCTAAACTGCTCTTTTATTGTGTCCAAATCCATGCGGGAGCAGACCCGCTCAACAACTGCTTAGGAGAAGACATGAACCCAGAAGCATTGAAAGCATTAGGACTGAACGATGAGCAAGTCAAAGGTGCGATGGTTCTGTATGGCAAGGACTTGAACCCGCTCAAGGAGCAGGTCAACACCCTGACGTCTGAACGTGATGCGGCCAAGGCACAAGTGACCACGGTCACCGGCCAGCTTGACCAGTTGCAGAAGGACCACAAGAGCGACAGCGACCTCAAGGCCGAGATTGACAAGCTCAAAGAAGCCAACTCACAGGCCGAGAAGGACGCGGCGGCGCAACTGACCCAGGTAAAGCTAGACAGTGCCACCAATCTGGCATTGCTCCAGTCTGGGGCACTCAATACCAAAGCGGTTAACGCCCTGATTAACAAGGACGCGCTCAAATTGGACGAAAAGGGTAACCTGACTGGCCTCGACGACCAGCTCAAGGCACTCAAGGAAGCCGATGACAGCAAGTTCCTGTTCAAGGCCGCCGATCAAGAACCAGCAAAGCCAAACAGCCCACAGATTATCCCATCGGGCAACCCTAATGCAGACCCAGCCGGCACTACGAGCATGGTCGACAAGATTGCCGCTCGCCTTGCTGGCAAACAATCATAAAGGAGGGCATACATTATGCCATTAGTATTAGACAGTAAAGACCTTGCCACGATTGACAAGGAGTTCAAGGCAGACTCTCAAGTATGGGACGTGCTGACCCAAGGGGCTAAGTCCATTACAGCCGCTGACTTTGTTGGCGCGAATGAAGTGCGTATTAACAAGATGAGTGGTTTTGTCGATGCCGCGCAGTACAAACGCAACGGCGAGAATGCACGCAGCCAAATCAGCATTGACAAGGAAACCGTCAAACTGACCCACGAGGACTGGTTCGGGTATGACGTTGACCAACTCGATGAATCCGAATCCGCTGCCCTCACCATCAACAACATCGTGACTGAACATCGCCGTCTGATCACCGTGCCGCACCGTGATCAAGTCGCAATCCAGGCACTGTACGACAACGCCGGTAACAAGGACGCGACCGTGGTGACCGAAGACAACGTGCTCAAGCTGTATGACGCTGCGGAAGAATACATGACCGATAACGAAGTGCCGGGCGGTTACGTGATGTTCGTCTCCGCGGCATTCTACCGGATGCTCAAGAACGCTTCTGGTGTCAACAAGTCATTCACGACTAACCAGATGCAGATTGCTGGTATCAACCGCACCGTGGCGCAACTTGATGGCGGAGTTCCAATCATCAAGGTAGCAAAAGACCGCATTCAGGGCCTGACTATTGATGACACCATCCAGTTCATCCTGACCCCATTAACCGCCATTGCGCCAATCGTCAAGTTTGGCACGGTGGACACGGTTCCTGCTGCGCAAGATCGTTCCGGCTACCGCGACACCATCAAGGGCCTCGACTACTACGATGCCATCGTCTTTGACAACGCCAAGAAGGCCATCTACGTGAGTGCGGTCCCAAAAGCGTAGCGCCGACTCCGGCCACGGGGCTCAAGATGAGCCAGCAGACGGCCAGCATGAAGGTCGGCGACACTAAGCAGGTAACGGCTGCTGCTGAACCAGCTAACGCAAGTGATGCGGCTACCATCAACGGGGCCATCGCGTACGCTTCTGATAACGAAGCCGTTGCGACGGTAGCGGCTGACGGAACCATTACGGCTGTAGCTGCGGGCACGGCGAACATTACCGCTACGAGCGGCAGCTTCACGGCGTCCGTCAAGGTGACCGTGGCTGCTGCTTCCTAGGTGGTGATTAGATGACCAATACACTATACGTTGGAGCGGAAGACTACATTCAGGCGATGCATGTCACAGCGGTACCCGATGACTTTGACGAGTTGTCGGCGCTCTCCGGAATGTACTTGGACGAAATCACCAACAACTACTATCAGATGCACGCCATAGATGATGATCCGTTTGAGTTGCGTGTAACGCGGTTCAAGCGGGCTGTCATGCTGCAGATTAAGTACATGGCCGATACCGGCATCAAGTCGAGCACTCAGTACAAAGCGGCTCAGGCTCAAACGGTCAGCCAGTCTATTGGTTCTACTACCGTATCTAAGACGCTTGGTGATACGGCGGCCAATGCGTCTGGCACGATTGTCTGCGATGATGCGTTGCGGTCGCTGTCTGGCACCGGTCTGCTTTACAGGGGAGTGATGCACCTATGAGCGCAATTCAACCAGATCGGACTTGGCTCAACGATACAGTGACGGTTGAACGATTACTTAGCGAAGGTGATTACAACAAGCCAACTTACGACAAGGCAATCACGCTGGCCCCTGTGCGCGTTGACCTGACCAAAAACTTCACCGGCGTGGGCGCGAATCGAACGATCGTGGCAAATGCTACGGTCTTTTTATTTGCCGCCTACACTGCTGGCTATCCGAACGCCATCGACGACAGTTGGCTGCAAGCACGGCTCACGTTCAACGACCACTCGTACAAAGTGGTCGACTGGTCGAGTCATGAGGAGCCTGACAGCAGCGCCCCGTTCAGCATCGAATTGAAGGTGATCTGATGGGATTCTCAGTACAGGTCAATGACCGTGGCCTAAAGCGTAAGCTCAGCCGTCAAGGCTTTCAGCGTGGCATGGTCGTGATGGCCAACCAAGCGGCGGCCGATATGAACCAGTTTGTGCCGAAGAAGAATAACCACCTGCGAAGCAGCTCAGTCGTGGCTTCTGACGGCTCGCGCATCCACTTCATCGAGCCATATGCTCACCGTCAGTGGGTCGGCGGCGTTGGCTGGCACTACACCACGCCGGGCACCGGGCCGAAGTGGGATGAACGCGCCAAAGGCATTTACATGAGCAAATGGCAGCACGCATTCGTGAAGGGGGCTCAGCTCTAATGGATTTTAACGACCGCCTCAAGGAGGCCATCAACAGCCAAAAGATGCCGCTCCCGACGAGCATCGGGCTGCCAGGCACTGCCGAATCGGCGTCATTCTATGCAATGCCAGGCGGGCAGGTCACAAGGGAATATATGGACGGGGAGAAGGACGTTGCACTCGCGTATGAGTACGTTATCCACTCTCAAGACCAGGAGGCGGCCAACGACCAACTCTGGCAAGTTCAGAACTACCTAGAGACTTTGACCGACTTGGACAGCCAGGATAGCAGCTATCAATTCGGCGGCATCAGCATCACAAGCAAGCCTGCGTTCTCTCAAGCTGAGGAGCCGGGCTTCTTCTATTGGGTCGTGGACTTCACCGCGAACCTGACAACATTCAAGTGAGGAGGAACATTATGCGTAAAAAGAACGCAAAACGCCTGCATTACATCGCCCCATATACGGACGATGAGACACAACCGGCCGAGGAGAGCTGGCTGCCTTTGGCTCACTTCATCCAGACCATTGAGGATGACACCAAAGAGGACACGGACGATCAGGGTTTCTATGACGGTGACGGCAATACCGAAACCGTGCTGAATGGCCGTTCAGAAGTCTGGAATTTTTCGGGCTTCTACGACCCAGAAGACCCCGCCCAAGAATTGCTGGCCGGGCTTCGTCGCAAGACCAATGACGACGAGCGAAAGATTTGGCACAAGATTGTGGAGACCAATGGTGACACCGTTATTGGTATTGCGAAGGCCATGGAAATCAAGGCGGGTGGCGGTGACGCTACGGACTACGAAGACTTCGAGGGCCATCTTGACTTCGTTCAAGCTCCGAAAGTGACACCTGCTGTCCCAAAATCGTAGCGGTGTCAGGAGTGACCTTGGCACCGACATCGGCAAGCGTTGGAGTCGGTAAGACCGTTCAGCTGACCGCTACAGTTGTGCCTAATGATGCGACCGAAACCGGTGTGGCTTTCGAATCGAGCAATGATGGCATTGCAAAAGTAGACGACAAAGGCCTGATAACGGGTGTGGCCGCCGGCAGTGCTGACATCACCGTTACCACAAAGGATGGCAGCAAGACTGCAAAGTCCACGGTTGAAGTAACGGCTGCAGCAGAAGGCTAATTGAGCAAATCGTCGCCTAAGAAAGTCACAGTACGGGCAACCGGGCGGCGAATCACTAGTAGCTGAATGGCGGAGGGGCGGCAGTAGCTTGCTCCCTCCGCCTTTTTTAGGAGGAAAAAAATGGAAAAACTAGTTCTTGAGTCTTCGGTGATTAAGCTCCCCATCGAGATTGAGCACAAGAATGATGGCAAAACCACGGAGGTCGTGCTCGAAGTCGACTTTTCAGACGAAGCTTTGATTGCCGAAAAGGCCAAGGCTGAACTACGTAAGCAGAAAATCTCCCAGCTCGAAGAGGAGTATGCGGATGTCGCAGGCGAGGAGATTACCGACGACAACGTCAAGCGGGCCCTTGAGGCCATGAGCAAGACATTACAGGTAGCTTTCGATTCCGACTTTGGGGAAGGCACCTATGATCGGCTGGCTAATGCTGGCGGCGGCAACAGCTTCCTCAATTTGCTGGTGCTGTATCAGCGTATCGACCAAATTGTGTCTGACAAGCTGGAGAACAAACTAGCCAGCATTCAACGCAAGTCCGAAAACCGCAAAGCTCGCTACCTTAAGAACCGCAATCGGCGCTAAGGCGGTGATGAGGCATGAATCTATATGATCCATGGCCAAACGAGGTGACTGTCAACCAGCACACGTACCGGCTCGACCTGAGCTTCGACAATGTGCTCTATGCGCTGAAAGCACGTGGCGACGAAGGCATGACCATGATTGACCGGTGCGAGACCTTCCTGCAGTTGGTTATCAAACAGGACATGCCGCCAGAAGCGGACTGGGTGGACGTTCACAACGCCATCATCGACCTAATTACCACCGCCAAGCAGAAGCCGACACGGTACGACATCAATGGCGACCCCATTGAGCCGAAGGGTGAAGGCGATCAGGTCAAGGCTGACTATGACTTTTACTTCGATGCTTCGTACATCTACGCGGCATTCCGCCAGGCGTATGGCATCGACCTGGTCAAGGAGCAGGGCCGGATGCACTGGCTGAGTTTTGCGGCGCTGTTCGATGCGCTGCCCGACGACACGGCATTCGTGAGAATCAGGCATATCAGGTCAACCAGGCTTGGCGACATTAAAGACAAGAAACAGAGAGACACCGTCAGAAGGCAGCAGCGCGCACTAGCGTTGCCTGATGACGAAAACGAAGAAGAAGGAGGTGACAGCTATGGCAGCTGACGGCACGGTTGTAATTGACATTAAAGCCGATGGCGGAAACGAAGCGGTCGGCACGATGGACAAGCTCAAGAGCGCGATGAGGGGCCTGATTGCGCCTGGTGAAAGCGCAGGGAAGGTCTTCGGCGGGCTCAAAGATAAGCTTTCGCTGGGCGCTGTCATGGGCCTGGCTCAGCAAGGAATCAGTACCCTAACGGGTGGCCTCGGCGGCCTTATCAGTGGGGCCGCGGAAGCGTCTGACAGCATGGATAAGTTTAAGTCGACCATGCAGTTCGCAGGCTTCACCAAAAAAGAAACGGACCAAGCATCGAAGGCCATGAAGACCTACGCTGATCAGACCGTCTACAACCTGGGCGACGTTATGAACACGACCGCACAGCTGGCCGCAAACGGTATTCCGAACTATCAAAAACTGACCAAGGCGGCCGGCAACTTGAATGCCGTCGCTGGCGGCAACGCGGACACGTTCAAATCTGTGGCGATGGTCCTCACCCAAACCGCCGGGGCTGGCAAGCTGACCACCGAAAACTGGAATCAACTGACTGACGCCATTCCCGGTGCCTCTGGCAAGCTGCAGGAGGCCATGAAGAAGAACGGTGCCTACACCGGGAACTTCCGTGACGCGATGGAGAAGGGTCAGATCAGTGCCGGCGAGTTCAACAAGGCAATTGAACAGCTTGGTATGACTGACGCGGCCAAGAAAGCCGCGGCCTCGACTGAGACCTTTGAAGGCGCATTGGGTAACTTGCAGGCGAACTTCCAGAATGCGTTCCTGGCCATTTTTAACGCGATTGGTAAAGCCAACATCACTAATCTGATTGGTGGCATCAGCAACGCGATCACTAAGGCCACGCCATTCATCCAAAGTGGAATCACAGCGATTTCTGACTCAATCGGTATGTTAGTTGCTTTTATCTCAGGCAACTTCAAGAGTTTTGATAAGTTCCATGACTCATTGGTGAAGCTGGTTGGAAAGGATGCGGCAGACAAGATTGTGCCTGTCCTGGCAGCCATTGGAGGAGCAGTTCACGACTTCATTGATTTTGTAAAAGCAACCGGCGGCGTACTAAGTGGTAACATTGGGAGCTTTAAGGAGTTCTCATCTGCAATTAGCACAACGGTTCCGCCCGGTGTAGTTGATGTCATGTATGGCATCGCTAAAGCCATCAAAGCGGTTGTTGATGCCGCTATTGCTAACCCAAAGGCTGTGGCAACAATTATAGGAGCCCTTGTGGGCGTAAAGGTGTTGGCTCCAGTCGCTGGAGTCCTCGCAAAAGTTGGTAGCGGCTTTGCTGCAGTTGGTAAAACAGCAGGTGGCATTGTTGGTAAACTGGCTGGATTTGGTAAGGCGGCATCTGATACAGCCGGCGGTGCTAAGACTGCTGGCAGTGCCTTTGGTGGCATGGGTAGTGACATGCTTAAAGCAGGCGTTGGAATTGGTGTTGCTGCTGCTGGATTTGGTGTGCTGGTGTTCGGTATTTCGTCGCTGGCAAAAACAGGTACCGCAGGCATGATCGCTCTGGCTGGCGTGACAGTTGCTATTGCTGCCCTCGCAGGTGTGTTCGCTCTGCTAGGGCCGACACTAACAGCTAATGCCATAGGTATCGGCGTATTTGGTGCCTCGGTCTTAGCCATTGGAGTGGGCATTGGTGCGGCTGCAGCTGGCATTTCGTTGTTGCTCACCGCAATCACATCGTTAGGCCAAAACCTGACACTCATAATCCCAACGCTGGCTGCTGTTGGAATTGGATTCGCTGCAATGGTGACGGGATTTATTACAGCCATCGCTGCGGCAGCACCTCAAATTGGTACAGCTGTTTTGACGATTGTCACTGTCATGCTTGGCGTATTCGTTGCGTCTATTCCGCAAATGGTTAATGCCGGCATGCAACTCATCATTGGCGTACTCACGGGGATAGCTAATAATATTGGCCGAATCGTGACAGAAGCGTTGTTAATAGTGACAAACTTCTTGAACGCCATTGCGTCTAACCTCGGTTCCGTTATCAAGGCAGGGGTTTCGGTTGTTGTTGCCGTGATTGAAGGCATCAGTAGAAACCTAGGACGAATTATTGATGCTGCCGTGGATCTGATTGGCGCTTTCCTGTTGGGGCTTGCCAAGGCAATCCCAAAGATTGCTGACAAAGCATTGGCCGCGGTCAAAGCTTTCGTTGAAGGCATTGGCTATGCGCTTGGCCGCATCATCACGTCAGGTGGCTCATTGATCTCTGCCTTTGCAAAAGGAATCACTAGGGGCATGAGTAAGTCTAACGGAGCGGCAAAAGGAATCATTGGCGGTATCAGCGGAGTCTTCAAAGGATTCTCACTAGCTGGTGCCGGCAAAGCAATCATCGACGGTTTTGTCGGAGGTTTACAGTCCGCCTGGTCTGCTGGCAAGAAGTTCGTTGGCGGTATTGCTTCATGGATTAAGAAGCACAAAGGGCCAATTAGCTATGATGCACGCCTGCTGATACCAGCCGGGCACGCAATCATGGAAGGCTTGAACAACGGACTGCAGAAGTCCTTCGTGGCAGTCAAGAATACGGTTGGCTCGATGGCGGGCCAGTTGTCGGATGCTGCGATGGTTACTGCCACCGTGGGCCTATCAAGTGCTGTCCAGCCTGAGGTGCTCGCCGGCAGTCGCTATACAGCAATTCCTAGTGACCAGGTCATTAACAACTACAGTACAACGACAAATGTTGGCGAGATGCAGCCTCGAGTCATCGAGGTTCACGTCAGTGCAAACATCGACAAGCGAGAATTGTCTCGCGAGATAGCTGAGCCGGTCAAGATTGAGATTGACCGCATGAAGCGCAAAAGTAATCGCATAAAGGGTGTGAGATAGGTGACGTTTCAATGGTGGTTTAACGGCCAAGATATGAGCAAGTATCTCGAGACAAATAATGTCGAGCGCAATATCGGCCAGAATCGTAAGGCGATCCTCCAGAAGATCGGCGTATCATCAGGCAAGAGATTTCAATACACCTCTGCAGATGAAGGCAAGGTGACTGTGTCCTTCCTGATTCGGAGAGATATGGCGGCCAAGCGCCGGGAGATTGCGTGGCTGTTGTCCTCGAATGAGCCGCAGCAGCTAATCTTCGGTGACGAACCCGACAAGTATTACCTAGCAATCGCAGACGACCAGATCAGCCTCTCGGAGAAGTTTCGACATGGTAATGGTGAGGTAACGTTCATCGTCCCCGATGGTGTGGCGCATTCCAACGACCTCACGATGGTTGCCGGTCAGTCCGGCACCGATATCACGGTCACAAATGCTGGCACCGCACCGACTGCTCCTATCCTGACGGCTACAATGGCCGATGATAACGGCGTGGTCGCGTGGACGAACAGTGCTGGCGCTGTCTTACAGTTTGGTAGCGCTGGTGAACTGGACGG